>JAOUFZ010000005.1 GCA_029857995.1 Dehalococcoidia bacterium | reverse complement strand
TGTTGCCTGTAGATGGCGATGTAGTGGATATTGGCACGGGATTCACTCCTCTTGTTAAGGCTGATAATCTGGGACAAGAAGTGGGGCTGGATAAGCTCTATATCAAAAACGATTGCCTTAACCCAACATATTCCTTCAAGGATCGGGTGGTCTCGGTAGCTATCACTAAGGCGAGAGAATTTGGATTTGATACCGTGGCTTGTGCCTCAACCGGCAATCTGGCGGCAAGTGTGGCGGCTCATGCTGCCAAAGCAAACATAAAGTCCTATGTTTTCGTTCCTTCTGATGTAGAACCAGGTAAGTTGACAGGAATAGCAATCTACAACCCGGTTCTGGTGACAGTCAAGGGAAGCTATGACGATGTCAACCGCGTCTGTAGCCAGTTAGCGCAGAAGTATAATTGGGGGTTCATCAACATTAATCTCCGACCTTACTATGCTGAGGGGAGCAAAACCCTGGGTTACGAAGTAGCTGAGCAACTGGGGTGGCTTGCTCCCGATTGCGTAGTGGCTCCCGCTGCCTCCGGACTCCTCTTTACACGGATATGGAAAGGCCTGGACGAGTTTTCTATGCTGGGTTTGGTTCAACCAGTCAATACTCACATGTATCTTACCCAGGCTGCGGGTTCTTCCCCAATTGTCAATGCTTTCGAGGCAGGTATTCTCCAGGTCCACCCTGTGAAACCAAATACCATCGCCAAGTCTATAGCTGTTGGGAACCCGGCTGACGGTTATTACGCATTGAGAGTTGCCCGGCAGTCAGGGGGCGGCGCTTGTGCTGTCACCGATGAAGAACTGGTTGAGGGGATGAAGCTGCTGGCCGAGACTGAAGGCATCTTTGCCGAGACGGCTGGCGGCGTGGTAATAGCGGGGTTGAGAAAGCTAGTGGCCTCGGGCATAATCAAGAGGGATGAGCTTACCGTGGCTTTCATTACCGGGGCAGGACCGAAAACCCAGGAAGTGATAGCTGGGACGGTTCATCCCTTCGTAATCCAGCCCACCTTGGAATCCTTCGAGGAAGTTTTGGGTAAGTGAGCTCGAGTCTGTAATATTCAACTCGTGTTATAATTCTAGCTCTAGAAGAAGCATCAGGAGGATAATATGGTCAAGCGAGGAGTAAAATTCACTTTTCCCCCGGAATTAATCAAGGAGCCCATCATTTACAACCTTGGCCAGCGGTTCAAAGTGGTGACTAATATCCGCCGCGCCGACATAAACGGAGATAAGGGATGGGTAGTTCTTGAATTGGAGGGGAAAGTAGATGATATCGAGCGCGGGATTGCCTGGGTAACTGGCAAAGGAGTAAGGGTTGACCCTATCGTCGGAGATATTGTAGAAGGTTAGATGCGAAGAATATATCTGGACCACGCTGCCACCACGCCAACTCACCCTGAGGTGGTTAAAGCCATGCTGCCTTATTTCGCCGACTCCTTTGGCAATCCTTCGAGCATCTATTCCTACGGACAGGAGGCGAGGGGAGCTATGGAAGAGGCCAGAATCAAAGTGGCGGAACTTATCGGCGCCCGGAGCGAGGAGATTATTTTTACCAGCGGAGGAACGGAGGCGGATAATTTCGCCCTGAAGGGCGTCGTCGATGCTAGCGAGCATAAAGGGAATCACATCATCACGACTTCCATTGAGCACCATGCAGTACTGGAGGTTTGCAGGTTTCTGGAAAGAAGAGGATTTGAAATAACTTACCTCCCGGTAAACGAGTATGGCCTGGTTGACCCTGACGATGTCAGAAAAGCTATCACCGATAAGACTATCCTTATCACAGTCATGCATGCCAGCAACGAAGTAGGCACCATAGAGCCTGTGGAAGAAATAGGTAAAATTGCCAGAGAAGCCGACGTCTATTTTCACACCGATGCCGTACAGACAGTGGGGCATATTCCGGTGAACGTGGATAAACTCGGGGTGGACTTGCTCTCTATTTCGGCGCACAAGTTATACGGACCTAAAGGAGTGGGGGCGCTGTATGTCAGGAAGGGCACCAAATTAGTCCCCCTTATGCATGGAGGAGAGCAAGAAAAAAGGCGCAGGGCCGGTACCGAAAATGTTCCTAGTATCGTAGGGCTGGGTAAAGCGGTAGAGCTTGCCGGGCAGGAGATAGACAAGGAGATAGAACAGCTGGCCGGTCTTCGAGACAGGCTAATTAAAGGTCTCATGGAGCGAATTGACCACATTCGCTTAAACGGTCATCCCAATAAGAGGTTGCCCAACAATATCAATGTCAGCGTGGATTTTGTGGAAGGGGAATCTATGATTTTGAATCTTGATTTAGAGGGCATCTGCGCTTCCACTGGCTCAGCCTGTAGCTCGGCAAGTCTGGAGCCGTCCCATGTTCTTCTGGCACTGGGGCTTTCCCCCGAGGAAGCTCATGGCTCGCTCAGGTTTACCCTGGGGCGAGAAAACACTGAGGCAGACGTGGAGCGGGTGCTAGAGGTCTTGCCGGGAATTGTCGCCAAGTTGAGAACCATGTCCCCGCTTTTGAAAACTCAAAAATAGGAGCGGACCAAATGCCTGATGTCTGGTCACAATACAGCAAGAAAGTGATGGACCACTTCCAGAATCCCCGCAATGTCGGGGAGATAGAGAACCCCGATGGCATCGGGCATGTCGGGAATCCTGTCTGCGGCGATATCATGGAGCTTTACATTAAGGTCGAGGATGGCATCATCGTTGATGCTAAATTCAAGACCTTCGGCTGTGGAGCCGCCATTGCCACAAGTTCCATGGTCACTGAGATAGTGAAGGGGAAGAGCATAAAAGAGGCTCTGAAAATCTCCAACAGAGCAGTAGCTGAAGCTTTAGATGGTCTGCCGGCACTCAAGATGCACTGCTCGGTCCTTGCTGAGGAGGCGCTCAAATCGGCTATTGAGGATTATTTAAACAAATCTAAAAAGCAGGAAGATAGCAGTAAGAGTGAATCAGCTTCCTGAGATTGGGAAAATCTCCCCGAAAATCTTTAACGAATTGATATATCCTCGCTTGGGGGCGAAAAGCCAAGCGGTGTTGGTGGGCCCTCAGCACGGAGTGGATGTGGGGATAGTCGAGATTGGGGACAAAGCAGTAGCCCTGACCACAGATCCTGTGTTTATCGTTCCTGAATATGGCTGGGAAAGAGCTGCTTGGTTTGCTATTCATATCCTTGTTTCCGATGCTGTCACCTCCGGACTCAAGCCCAAATTTTTGTCAATAGATTTGAACCTGCCTATGGAGATGACCAAGGAACAACTGGAGATAGTATGGGATACGATGCATCGGGAATGTGAGAAATTGGGGATATCGGTTGTATGCGGCCACACCGCTAGATACGAAAATTGCCACTATCCCATGGTAGGCGGTGCCACGGTAATCAGCGTCGGAAGGAAAGATGAATATGTTACCCCGAAATTGGCTAGGGCTGGCGATAAGATAATCATCACTAAAGGTCCAGCCGTTGAGGCAACGGGTATATTTGCTGCCATGTTTCCTAAACTTATTGAAGAGAACTTTGGTCTTGAGTTTAGCCAGAGGGCAGAAAAAATATTCTATAAAATGTCGGTGGTGGAAGACGCCTTAACAGCAGTTAATGTGGGGGCGAGGGAAGAAGGTGTTAGTGCTATGCACGATGCCACTGAATGTGGTATATGGGGTGGTCTATTTGAACTGTCCCAAGCTGCCAATTTGGGGATCAGAATAGAGAAAGAGCGCATTGTGCTTGAAGACTGTGTAGAAGAGATATGTAACCTTTTTGATATCGATCCTTATGCCTCTATCAGCGAGGGGACCTTGATTATCGCCTGCCGAGAACACAGGGCCCAGGAAATAGTAGCAGCTTTGTCCCAAAAAGGAATTTCCTCGTCAATTGTGGGCCAATTGATAAATCCTAAGCATGGAATGATACTGGTGGAAGCGGGAGAAGAAAAGAAGCTAGAGCACCCCTTGGTCGATCCCTTTTGGGGTGCTTTCTATCGTGCTCTGGAAAGACATGCTTCAAAAAGAGCAACAAAGTGAGCACTGAGGAAAAGATTCTAAACTCCAGTAGAACTGTTGCCATAGTCGGGCTTTCCTCGAAACCCGACCAACCAAGCTACGAAGTAGCTAGTTATCTAAAAGAGCAAGGCTATAAGATAATTCCAGTAAATCCAACCAAAAAGGATATATGAGGGGAACCTTGCTATCCCGACCTTGCCTCCGTTCCAGAGTCGGTACATCTAGTTGACATCTTTCGCCGCCCTGAAGAGGTGCCGCCCATTGTAGAAGAGGCAATCAGGATAGGAGCAAAGGCGGTGTCGATGCAGGAGGGAGTGATAATCGAAGAGGCAGCCTCTCGCGCTGGGGAAGCCGGACTGTTTGTTGTTATGGCTCTGTGTATGTTCAGAAAACACCGGGAACTGAAGAAACGGCCCCAGCGCTAGGATTCGAGATAAACCCAAAATACACATTCAGCTCTGTTTTCCTGTTATTTCACGTAATCTGTTACTTTATCTCAAGAGTTATTCCATTTAGGACCGCTTGACTTTTTAATATATATGAATTATGATTCATATAAACGGAGATTCATATGACCATGGCTGAAGACCAGGCAAGGTTCTTGAGATGCGTGGGGGAGCCGACAAGACTCGAGATAGTTAGGCTGCTGGCTAAAGGTGAGAGATGCGTTGGGGAACTAACCAGCGTTCTGAATAAAGAGCAGTCCCTCATTTCGCATCACCTGAAAGCCCTCAAGGAATGTAATATTGTGAAAGAGAGGCAAGAAGCTCAAAAGGTTTACTATAAGCTTACAAATGCTGGATTAGCCAGGTTAATTGTTGACTGCGAAGCCCTCATGAAGGAGCTATCGCTATGCAAATGTCAGGAGGTGAATTATGAAAGAAAAGCAAATCAAAAAAGTGGTAAAAGGTAGATATGCTCAGCTAGCTAAGCAAGACCAGGAGAGCTGCTGCCCAAGCTGTGGCTGCGGGGCCAGTTCATTGTTGCAAGCTAAGGCTGTCGGATACTCGACGGAAGATTTGGAGCATGTCCCCGGAGAATCAGTTATGGGGTTGGGGTGTGGCAACCCCGCCGCAATAGCAGACCTCAAAGCTGGTGAGGTAGTCCTGGATTTAGGGTCGGGAGCCGGGGTAGATGTGTTCCTGGCAGCTAATAAAGTTGGCCCCACCGGCAGAGTTATCGGGGTTGACATGACGGAGGAGATGGTGAAGAAGGCAAACAGTATCGCGAGGGACCATGGCTATCACAATGTTGAGTTTCGACTGGGGGAAATCGAAGAACTTCCGGTCGATGATAAAGCTGTGGATGCGATTATCAGCAACTGCGTTATCAATCTCTCACCGGATAAATCTGAAGTCTTCCGGGAAGCTTACCGAGTCCTGAAGCCTGGCGGAAGGCTCACAGTCTCTGATATTGTCTCGGAGGGAGCGCTCCCCGATGAGATAAAGAGTGACTCGAATGCCTGGGCTTGTTGCATCGGCGGAGCCTTGGAACACCAAGAATACCTGGAAAGGATAAAGAAAGCCGGTTTTAAGGACGTGCAGGTGGTGTCCAGCAAGGAGTTCCATATAGAAGGCGAGGGAAGCCAGGCATTGACGAAGCTTCTGAGCATTACGGTGAAGGCATGTAAGTGAGAAACCAGGCTGCATGGCCCATCCCATAATGGTGCGTATAGCTTTCAACGAAGTAGCAAAGGCAACCAAAACTCCGAACGCGATGATAACATCCTCGTTGCCAATCAGAGCGATGAAAAACTCATTTTTGGCTGTCCTCTGCCATAGGTTTCCAGAGCTTCTTTACCTCTAACGTATCCTTGACAAGCAAGATGTGAAGAAATAGAATATTCGGCTAATGTGGATATTCGAATATCTGCATATAGCAAGGCCCAACAATGAGAGATTTTGCGAAGTTGTTTAAGGCTCTGTCTGATGAAACCAGGATAAGGATTTTGAAAGTCCTCTTAGAAAGGGAGGGCTGCGTTTGTGAGATTATGCAGGCATTGGATATCTCTCAGTCCCGCGCTTCGCGCAACCTGCGTGTCCTCGAAGATGCTGGCTTTATTAAATCCAGGAGAGAGGGGCTTTGGATAGTTTACTCTATTGATGAACAGAGGATGAAGAGCTATACAGCCCCGCTAATCGAACTTCTCCGCAGCTCTCTTGTCAATGATGAAACCCTATTGCAGGACAGGGAACGGTTAAGTCACGCTGTCCGAGTCGGGCCAAAAGCGATACCAAGATAGTCTTGGCCAGTTATATACGATTACGCCTATTTGCAAACGTAATTTAGGATATGGAACTAGTCATCGAACTTCTCAAGGGTGGTCTAGCTACTCTCAAGGATTACCTCCTGGTTCATCTTCCCTTCGTAGTGCCAGCTTTCTTCTTAGCCGGGGCACTGTACGCGCTTTTCCCCAAGGACAAAATCCTTCGTTACCTTGGGCCAGGGACACCAAAATATATTTCTTATCCTATGTCGATTGCGGCCGGACTGTGCCTGGCTGTTTGCTCCTGTACCATTTTGCCGCTGTTTGCAGGGATACGGAAAAGCGGGGCTGGCCTTGGACCAGCGATTGTTTTCCTCTATACCGCCCCAGCTACCAATATCCTGGCCATCATCTATACCTCAGCGCTGATTGGTGTAGACGTTGCTCTAGCCCGAATCATCCTTTCTATCGGCTTTGCCATCATCATCGGCACCAGCATGGCTGCTCTATTCCCCGACAAAACATCTGGGGATGTAGCCGATGTGGCAGCAGGACAGGCCTTCCCCCTGGCTGGAAATAGCCCTACCTCAAAGTGGCTCTGGGTGTTCTTCGGGCTTCTGCTTGCTATCTTGTTGTGGGGAGCTTCACCCGCGATACAGGTTCTGAAAGTGAAATTGATTGGTCTTGCTCCGCTCTTGATAGCGCTTATATTGGTGGCGCGGCGTGCATTAAGTCGAGATGATGTGCTGAGCTGGATGCGGGAAACGTGGGGTTTTGTCCGCATCATTCTTCCTTTGTTGCTGGTGGGTATCTTTGTGGCAGGTATGCTCAGGGTAGTCATTCCGGCTGAGTTTGTCAGTCAGTATTTCGGAACTACAACGGTAGGGGCCACGCTGGCGGCAGTTCTGTTTGGAGTCGTCGCGTACTTCCCAACGCTGGTGGAGGTGCCCATGGCGCGTTTGTTTCTGGATGTTGGCGTGGGGAGAGGACCTCTTCTGGCTTACTTACTTTCTGACCCGGTGCTTTCTCTGCCCAGTATACTTGTCGTTCGGCAGATGATTGGAAACAAGAGGCTTCTCTGGTATGTAGCCATAATAATAGCCTCTTGTACTGCGGCGGGGTTGATATATGGTTTTATCACCGGCTTATAGAGCTTAGACAGCTGCATAAAAGCCGGCTAGTTTTCGAGAAATTGAGAAAGGAGGCAGAAGGATGAATATAAAGATTCTGGGACCCGGATGCGCCAGATGTCACCAGTTGGAGAAGACTACCCGAGAAGTGGTGAGAGAACTTGGTATTGATGCCACTATAGAAGAGGTCAAGGACATGATGAAAATAGTGCAGTATCCTATTTTGACCACTCCCGGACTGGTAATCAACGAAGAGCTGGTCTGTGCCGGCCGCGTGCCCACAAAGGCAGAAGTCACTGAACTTGTCACTAGTGCCCAGGCAAAAGAGGATAAAACTAAGAGATAGAAGGTCAATCTTGGTACAGGAGCTGTGAAATATACGAGGAGGCAAAATGGAAAGTGAAAAACCCTGCTGTCCCGCAGCCGCGGCAAGGATGATGAAGAAACTGGTATTGCCAGGCGGTTTCCAAGTGGGCATCGCGAACCTGGACGATATTCTCAAAGAAGTTGCCGAGTCGAAGCTAGCCGATGATAATGCCATTAGAAAAGAATTGATCAAGAAGGTCAAGATCTACAACTATGTGGCGCCTAGCGCAGATCATGAGTATTCAGAGGCATTGTTCAACGAGTATCGGCGGCAATACGGGAAAAGATGAACAACGAGATGAACCGAGTAGTGAAAGAACTTAAGCTGGAAAAAGCAGCTACCGAGCGCTTGCCAGCAACGTCGCTTGGGGTAGCTCTTCCAAGCCCTGACATTTATGACGGAACAAAGACGGAGGGTGTATGATGCTTCTCCAAAACTATAAGGTGACCAATATCAGGCGCAATCACTGCAATCCGGAATGGATTTCCGTGTCAGCCGAGCTTGGTGATGACATCAGCCAGGTTCTCCCTTACCTTAACGCCGTAATCAAGAATGCCGTATATACCCCCGAAGTCCCGAACCTTAATTTCAAAATAGAGAGAGGGGCAATAAGCCTTACGCCCCAGGAGATGCGCGTGGGGCAGGTGACATGCGAGGAAGATGCTACAAAGGTTCTGGATTATGTCAAGGAGTTGATAAACAACACATGGGAGAAGCGAGAAAGCATCACCCCAATTTATGAAAGAAAGGAAAGCATAAAGGCAAAGGACATACTCGACTTTTTACCCAAGACCAACTGCCGGGATTGTGGACTGCCCACGTGCTTTGCCTTTGCCATGGCTTTGACAAACGGACGGAAGCACCTGGAAGAGTGCTCCGTTTTAGGTAAACCGGAACTTATCCGAGATAGGGAAGCACTGGCCAGGCTGCTCCAGACGGTTCGTTCGCAGGAGGTAATAAAGTGACTAAAGCAACCAGGAACAAAGGGAACAAGAACAAGGACAAAGGCAAGGTGCCTAAGAGCAAGACAACTAGGATTCTATGGACTGTAATCCCTATCGTCTTGGTAGGCTTAGCCATATGGCTGGTATTAGCTTACGGGGCGTCGCCTGCGACACCTCCAGCTTCAAACAACTCTTCAGGCCCAGCCGACAGGGTTGACGTTGTTTACTTTCACCGCACACAGCGCTGTTATTCGTGTACATACATGGAGGACGCGGCGCGTTATACCGTGGAAACCCACTTTGCGGATGAGCTAGCCAGTGGCAAGGTGACCTTCCAGGTGTTCAATGTAGAGGAAGAAAAAAATGCCGACATTGTTGAGGAATATCAGGCGTCTTACCTAAGCCTTTACATTAACACTGTGAAAGATGGCACTGACCACATTGAACAGGCGACGGACCTTTATTCCCTTATTGGCAACGATGAGGCGTTTGTCGAGACGTTGAAGAGCAAAATTGAGAAAAGCCTCAATGGAGAGACTTGATGGGTCTTGGTGGCATTACAGGAAACCTCAATATCCCGGTGCTCTCCGCGCTGCTCCTGGGGTTGATAACCGCCATCAGTCCCTGTCCTATGGCCACCAACATCGCTGCCATAGCATATGTTAGCCGTAGGGTGAAAGAGCGCAGGTATGCCATCATAACCGGAGCGCTCTATACGCTGGGGCGCATGTTTTCCTATTCCATCATCGGTGTTCTGATAATTGTGGTTGGTCTTGAGATTCCAGGACTTGCCACATTTCTTCAGGATTTCGGCGAGCAAGCCCTGGGGCCACTTCTGATAGTGATAGGCGTGATAATGCTGATTGTAAACAGGATTTCTCTTGGTTTGGGAGGTGGAAAACTGTCTGCGCTGGGAGCAAAGGTCGCCGACTGGGGGATGATAGGG
The DNA here is from genome assembly GCA_029857995.1 of Dehalococcoidia bacterium. Taxonomy (GTDB): domain Bacteria; phylum Chloroflexota; class Dehalococcoidia; order GIF9; family AB-539-J10; genus RBG-13-51-36. The sequence continues at coordinate 15,508 of JAOUFZ010000005.1, read as the reverse complement.
GGATTCCTGCTAGGTGCCCTTTTTGCCCTTGCTTTTTGCCCTTATAGCGCTGCCCTGTTCTTTGGAGTATTGATACCTCTGGCTCTCAAATCCGCCGGCGGTGTGACACTGCCTGCGGTGTATGCCATTGGCACCGGGCTACCTGTTCTAGTATTCGGCGTGCTTATATCCCTAGGCGTGGCCAGGGTTTCGAACTGGCTTAATGCGGTCACCCGCGCTGAGAAAATCATTCGTGTGGCAGTCTCCATCGTCTTCATAGGGGTGGGAATATACCTCGTCGTGCGCTGGATACGGGCTTGAACGGAGGAGGCTCTAGGGAGAGAAAAACCAATGAGCAAGAAAAGACTTAGGAAGCAAAGGAAGCAGAAATCGACCAACAGAAAAAGATATATACTAATCGTGGGAATTGTGGCAGCAGCGGTGTTGATTTCAATCCTACTTTACACGATGCTAGCCAACCATCAGCCAACTATCATCAGCCTGGCAGCTGATCTGGAGAGAGTTCTTCCCTCGGGAAGCTGCCAGATTACGTGTCACGCTACAGACCCTGATGGCGACGACGACGAGCTAAGCTATAGCTGGTCGGCTAGCGGAGGCGAAATAAATGGAGATGGAGCTACGGTTAACTGGACTGCTCCTGACTCTCTAGGCTTCTACAATGTTACAGTCACGGTGACTGATAGCCGCGGTGGCGAAGATACGGATCAAATAACTATTACAGTGAGGACCAGTAACCCGCCAACCGTTACCAGCCTGATAGCCGAGGCAGCCTGGACCACTCCTTCGGGTAGTCTCCAGGTGACGTGTGATGCTTCAGACCCTGATGGCGATGAGCTGAGTTATGAGTGGTCGGCTAGCGGAGGTAGTATTACTGGCACAGGTGCGGTTGTAAACTGGACTGCTCCCGAAGAAGTTGGCATATACTCCGTCACAGTTGTGGTCATCGACGGTCAAGGTAGCTCAGCTACGAAAACACTGCCTATTGGCGTAGCGACAGAGCAACCATCGATTATCGCAACCTTGCTTGTCACGGCGGAACATTGCTACCTGAAGACATACTCCTGGGGATATAAAGTCGGCAAAGGACAAAAGTATGATATTGAGTGCATTAGTTCAAACACGAGCGCCGAACTAGTTTACCAATGGTCATGCGATGGCGGCGAGATTTCCGGGGAGGGCTCTATGATTACCTGGACTGCCCCGAGCCCGTCCGATAGCGTTGACGTTACAGTAACGGTAATAGTGTCTGATATCGCTGGTAATATATTCAGTAAGAACATAACTCTCAGCGTGGTGTCTTGCTCACAGTGTACGTTTGGGTGTTAGGAGATAAGTAGCGACTCTGGCTAAGGTCATAGTCTTCCAAGTCATGACCTGCACCCCGTGTGCCTTTCCTTTAGAAAATTCGAAACCGGGGAGGCTATTGAGAGGTGCCAGAGACAAGAACGGTAACGTATTACGCTGTGCTCTGGATACAGAATTGAGCGTTAGGTCGCTGTATAAACTGAACGAAGGAGCTATCCTCAGTGCAAGCAGTTGGCTGCTCTATAAAGCCCTTGTGAACAGAAGTTAAACACTATGCTAAAAGTGAAACCACCAGACGGTTATCCTCCGGAGGAAGGTCGCTATGTGAGGGGTAACGACTATTCCCCCGTAGCAGTTTGCGTCATTTTGGATACCTTTGACTTTGCTATACCTGTGGAATTAAATGAGCTAGTAATGGTTGGTGTAGACTCTGGTGCCGCCCTTTCAGGTATGCTTCAAACAGAGAACATCGGATTGGAGAAGATGATCTGTAACATCGTGGCCAACCCGAACATAAGGTATGTTGTTCTCTGTGGAAGGGAATCAGCAGGGCATTTGCCCGGCGAATCGCTCCTGGCACTTAAACAAAATGGAGTCACTGAGACGAAACAAATTATTGGCACAGGAGCTCCCACCCCACACCTTTATAACATCCCATTGGAGCTGATAGAAATATTTAGAAACCAGATCATAAGTGTCATCAACCTACTATGCCAACCGGGAGAAAAGGATACCGGTGTACCCGGACTTAACCCAAAGGTAATGGAGAAGGCAGTGTGGAGCTGCTACCAGGAGGAGCCAGTGCTATTTATGGGCTATAACCTTTATGACATGGGAGCATATCCCGAGCCAGCGATATGCCATAAGATCGCATCAAAATTAAGTCAGCCACAGCAAGATATTATGCAGCCCGGCAAAGCAAAGCTGAACATGGGTTTCATACTGCACAAATTTCTCCCCAAGACGGATTGCAGGGAGTGCGGCAAGCGAACTTGCCTTGCCTTCGCTATCGAGCTGGCAAAGGGCAAGTGCCAACCTGATGAGTGCCCTATCTTAAATCGGCCTGAGTTTGCTTCCAACCGGCAAGCTTTAGTAAAGCTTCTGGGAAAAGAGTGAAAACGACAGAACATGCCTGAAAAGGAGCGAAAGCTCGGTATCTGGGGAAAGCTTCTAACTTTGTGGGTGGCATTATGTATCGGAGCCGGGATTGGGCTGGGCCGGCTGTTTCCACAACTTTCCGATATGCTGGCTAGACTCGAGGTGGCAGGTATCTCTATACCGATCGCGATACTGCTTTTTGCCATGATCTACCCAATCATGGTCCAGATAAGCTGGGAGGAGATTAGAAAAGCAATCCGGTCGCCCAAGCCAATCGGGCTCACTCTGTTTGCCAACTGGGCAGTAAAACCTTTTACAATGGCTCTATTAGCCTGGTTGTTCTTAAGTCTTGTTTTCGGCAGGTTCCTTACCGCCGAGCAGATCGAACAATACCGTGCCGGAACAATATTGCTCGGTGTTGCCCCCTGCACTGCCATGGTGCTGGTCTGGAGCTATCTGGCCAGAGGGAATATGGGGCATACCCTGGTAATGACCGCAATCAATTCACTCAGCATGGTCGTGCTGTATGCTCCACTGGCCGTCTTGCTGCTCGGCATTTCGGGTATCCGCGTCCCCTGGGATACTATTGCCCTTTCTGTGACCATCTACATCGTAACACCTCTGATAGCCGGCTATCTCACCCGCAGGTGGACGATACGGAAGAAGGGGCTGGAATGGTTTGAAAGCAAGCTGGAGCCCAATCTGGGCAAGGTCTCCATAATCGCCCTGCTCATCACATTAATTGTCCTGTTCACCTATCAGGGTCATATTATCGTTGAGTTGCCAGCCATAGTCGGCATGATAACTCTGGCTATCCTGGTGAATATACTGGTCGTCTTTGGTATCACCTATCTAGCTGCCCGCATCATGAAACTCAGATATGCTGACGCTATACCAGCTGCCATCATCGCCGGCAGCAATCATTTTGAGGTCGCCATAGCCGTCGCCACCACCCTCTTTGGCGTAGCGTCAGGCGCAGCCCTTGCTACCGTAGTGGGCGTGCTGACTGAAGTTCCCATAATGCTGTTCCTGGTCCGGATTTCACTTGCAACCAGAAAGACCTTTCCCAAGCATTTACAGTAGGATATCCCAATACCATGGGGGTAAATAGTTGGTAGTCCAGTATTTCATAGTATTTAAGGATTATCTAATCGAGATATTGCCCTTCCTGGCGATAGGGTTTCTACTGAGTGGTCTAATTCACGAATTTGTTCCCGCAAGTTGAGTGGAGAGACACCTCGGCGGCCGCGGTGTGAAACCAGTCCTTTACTCCACCCTTATCGGGACAATCCTTCCCATCTGCTGCTTTGGCTCCCTGCCGGTGGCGGTGAGCCTGCATCGAAAAGGAGCGAGGTTAGGACCAGTTCTAGCTTTCCTGGTGGCAACGCCCGCAACCTCCATAACTGCCCTTCTGGTCACCTATGGTCTTCTGGGATTAGAGTTTACCGTTTTCATCTTCTTTGCCGTGATAGCCATGGGCTTGGTCATGGGGCTGGTGGGAAATTTCATCACGGTCAGACCTAAGGCTTCTACTCCTCAGGAGCAGCAAGCTGTTGACCCGGTCTGCGGGATGAATGTCGAGGTAGGGAAAGCGGCTACGGCAGAATATGGCGGGGAGACGTACTATTTCTGTTGCCCCCACTGCCAGCAAGCCTTTGAACACAGTCCGGAGGAATACATGGGAGGAGGCTCCCGGCAGGTTGCTCACCGGGTAAAACATTTGTTCAGATACGCCTTTGTGGATATGGTCAAGGAAATAGGGCCGGAATTGCTGCTGGGTCTGGCTCTGGCAGCTTTGGTGGCGGCGGTGGCTCCGGTGGGAGAGTTCGTGGGCGCTCATTTCGGCGGGGGATTGGGGTATCTTTTCAGCCTTGGCTTTGGCTTAATTATGTATATCTGCTCCACAGCCAGCGTGCCTCTGGTTCACGCCTTCGTGTCGCAGGGCATGAATATCGGCGCGGGAATGGTTCTTTTATTGGTGGGACCCATTACCAGTTGGGGGACTATGCTGGTCCTTAGAAAAGAATTCGGTGGCAGGATTCTGGCTATTTATCTAGCAGTCGTCAGTGTGACATCTCTGGTCCTGGGTTATTGCTTCTCGCTTACATAGCAGATAGGCAACAATAACATGTATAATACCAGTTACTGATCAATGGCCAAAATAACTGCCGTCTGTAAGAGTAAAGAGAAAGGTACCAGAAAGAAAGCTGTAGCCGAAGGTACTCTTAAGGAAGACTACGGGCTTGTGGGGGATGCCCACGCTGACTGCTGTACCCATCGGCAGGTTAGTCTGCTGGCGACGGAAAGTATCGACAAGATGAGAAAGCTGGGCTTCGAGGTGGGTCCCGGTGATTTTGCTGAAAACCTCACCACCCAGGGGATGGAACTCCTATCCTTGCCCTTAGGCACAAAGATCTACATTGGAAAGGACATACTCCTTAGGGTCACCCAGATTGGCAAGGAGTGCCATACCGGTTGCGCCATCCGCCAGGAGATAGGCAAATGCATCATGCCCAAGGAGGGGATATTCGCCAGGGTTGTTCACGGCGGCCGTGTCAGGGCTGGAGATGATATAAGGATAAAAAAGAATGGACAATGAGACGGAGAAAGTTTCCATACTGAAGTTTACCGAAACAGGTAGCAGCAGCATTGAGGATATGGTGGCTAAAGAGTCTCCCCTCACTATCATCCTGAATAACCGGGAGGTGGTAACCTTGCTCTGTTCCCCTGAGAATTTAAGGTATCTGGCGGTCGGCTTTCTTTTTTCCGAGGGTTTACTTAAGAGTAAGGATGAGATCAAGAAGATACTGGTTGACGACCGGAGGGGTGTGGTACGGTTGGAAACTGAAGGGGATGAAGAGCTTGCCAGTGATGCTTTGTTTAAGAGGTTTATAACTTCAGGATGTGGAAGGGGAGCTTCTTTCTATAGCGCCATTGATGCTCAAGATCAAGTGAAGGTCGAATCTCGGGTTAAAATATCAACTCTTGAGGTCTTAGCCCTAGTACACGAGTTTCAACATCGCTCTCAGATTTATCGGTCGACCGGCGGTGTGCACAGTGCGGCCCTTTGTGACATAAGGGATGTCTTAGTATTTGGCGAGGATATAGGAAGGCATAATGCGGTGGATAAGATTTTTGGCGAATGCATCTTGAATGACATAGCCACGGACGACCATATAATAATCACCAGCGGAAGGATATCTTCGGAGATACTGCTCAAGATAGCCCGAAGAAATGTTCCCATGATTGTCTCTAAGTCCGCCCCCACTAACCTGGGGGTGAGATTAGCTAACGATTTAGGCGTGACTCTGGTGGGCTTCGTCAGGGGCAAGAGGATGAATGTGTACACTCATGCCGAGAGGATAACCACGAATGGAAAATAAGGACGCCGGACTGGTAGAGAAGATCTGGGCCCTTAAGAAGAAGAGGAATGCCGTTATCCTTGTCCATAACTATCAACTGGCCGAGGTTCAGGATATAGCCGACTTTGTCGGCGATTCCTTGGAGCTGAGCCAGAATGCTGCTAGAACCAGTGCCGATGTAATCGTGTTCTGCGGAGTCCACTTCATGGCGGAGACAGCCTCCATCCTCTGCCCCGATAAGGTAGTCTTGCTGCCCGATATGAATGCTGGCTGCCCCATGGCGAATATGATTACCGCCGAGCGCTTACGGGCGAAGAAAAAGGAACATCCTCAGGCGGTGGTGGTCTGCTACATCAACTCCTCAGCCGAAGTCAAAGCAGAATCGGATATCTGCTGTACCTCTGCCAATGCCGTCGAGGTCGTGGAAAGTCTGGGTGCCCGGGAGATACTCTTTATCCCTGACCAGTATCTCGGGCATTACGTCTCAGCAAGGACGGGCAGAAAGATGATTCTCTGGCCCGGCTTCTGCCCCACCCACGTCAGGATAAGGCCGGAAAGGATAAAGGAGTTGAGGCGGGAATATCCTCAAGCTAAGGTGGTGGTACACCCGGAATGCACGCCGGAGGTCATCGCCCTGGCCGACGAAGTAGCCAGCACCAGCGGCATGTGCCGATATGCCCGGCGAGATGAAGTCAAGGAGATGGTTGTGGGCACAGAGACGGGGCTAATACACCGGCTTAGAAAAGAGAACCCCGGCAAGAGGTTTATCCCTGTTTCCGAACAGGCAATATGTCCCAACATGAAGCTGATTACTCTGGAGAAAGTCCTGTGGTCTCTGCAAGAGATGAGTCCTGAGGTGAAGGTCCCTGAGGAAACTCGCCTTAAGGCGATAGCTGCCGTGGACAGGATGCTTGAGGCAAAATCAAAAATCAAAGATCAAAAGTCAAAATGACAAACCAAAGTGCAAAAACGTAGTGCTAGGCTTTAGCCTCGTGCCAGGGCGGGATTGCACAACCTTAAGAGGTCGCGCTACAATTATGTTTGGAATCTAGTAGATGGGATTGCCACGCACCATTCGGGTGCTCGCAATGACACAAAAAGGCTCGCAACTGCTCCCCCCTTCCTGTCTCTGCGAGCCACTCCCCATTTGTCATCGCGAGGAGCATTTTCCCCGTCTGTCATTGCGAGGAGCGTAGCGACGAAGCAATCTCGGGAGGGACAAGGAGTCTGATACCTGCCAAATCGGGGCTGACAATGACAATAGGAGATAAGGGGGAAACGATGAAAGGAACGGACAGGATAATTGTCCTTATCACCGCCGGCAGCGAAGAAGAAGCCCGCAAGATTGCGAAGTTGGTGGTCAAAGAGAAAAAGGCGGCCTGTGTCAACATCGTGCCGGGGGTGGATTCGCTCTTCCGGTGGAAGGGTAGGATGGACTCGGCCCGTGAGAGCCTGCTGCTGGTTAAAACCAAAGCATCGTTGTTTCCTGAAATCGTCAGCTTGGTGAAAGAGATTCACAGTTACGAAGTGCCGGAAATCATCGCCCTGCCCATCATCGGCGGCAGTGAAGAATACCTCAAGTGGCTGGACAGGGCTTGCCCATAGGGACAAGGCTCGCCCCTACAGCTCCAAATCCTAAATTCCAAGCACGAAATCTTAAACAATATCAAAATCCAAAAATCGAATAAACCCAAATGGTTAAATGCCAAACCTGCTCCTCTTTCTGTAATTTGGATTTTGAGCTTTACTTGACATTTGAGCTTTGTCATTTGACATTGCCTATGATTGAAAATCCAGGCAATGAGATTGCCACGCTTCGCTCGCAATGACACCTCTCTTCCTGTCGTTGCGAGGCATGATAGTGCCGAGGTAATCTCCCCTTCGAGGTGTGAAAAAATCCCTTGCTTCTCCATTCACAATGCTCAAGCAATCCGAGAGATTGCCACGCTTCGCTCGCAAGGACAAAAAGGGAACGGCTGGCAATGGCAGGGGGGATTGGAGAAAAAATAGAGTTGAGCCCTTTCTTTAACAGCATCTTAACATTTAGATGTTACACTTCAAGTAGCAAAAGAAAAAAGGATGGAGTGAAGCGCATACGAGGGATAAGGTCGATTGACAAAGATTGGGAGAGAACATATAATCGAAGCAGGTATGTGCGGGAAAAAAACGGAGGCTCGGGCGGACCTGACAGCAGTCAAGTTTACAACACTTATCGGATATAGAAAAAGGTCGAGTTTTTAGCTAGGTTTTCTGATCTCCCTGTGTCCAGCTTGCTCCGACGAGCAACGAAGAATTGGGAGACCAGAAGCGCGAAAGGAGGTGATTCTATCGGGATAGCGTATCAAGATCAAGGCTGCTGGAGGCGACCGGTGGTCGACCGGTTTGTTCCAGCACCGAAGGTTCGCTCCCATGAAATGGGAGCAACTACAAGAATCAAAAGGAGGTTGATGAATTGAAAAAGACACTTTTCCTGATTATCGCGGCTCTGCTGGTGCTAGGGTTGGTCCTGCCTGGCTGCAACGGTGGTGAACAAGAAGAAGAAGAAGAAGAAGAGAATTTTATCACGATCGCCGTAGCCGGGCCGATGACTGACCTGCAGGGTCAGAACCACTGGGATGGCGCCACCATGGCAGCTGACGAGATCAACGCCGCCGGCGGAGTTGACGTCGATGGCACGATGTATGATATTAAGCTGGTCAAGGTGGAAACCAAAGAAGCCACCGAAGGCGAGGACGGCAGTACCGGCACGGCAAATCTCCTGGCTGTCATAGACGACGTGGACTTTGTTATCGGCGGTTTCCGAACAGAGGTCCTCTCCGTCTACCGTGACGTGGCTATCGACGCCCAGAAGATCTTCATGAACTGCGGTGCCGCCACCGGGTCTCTGCAGTTCAGCGTGGTCACCGATTATGACACATACAAGTACTGGTTCAAGTCCACCCCCTACAATGAGACCTTCCTGGTCAAGAGCTGTCTCAAGATGACGGCCACAATCGGCAGCATCCTCAAGGCGACACTCGCAGGCACAGAGACAGCCAACGCAGCTTACGTGAAGGACGACTTTAAAGTTAGCCTTGCGGAAGGTGGCAAGCTGAGGGCTCACATAATGATGGAGGATGCGGCATGGTGTGCGGGAATGGTGTTGGCTGCCCAAGCATATCTACCATTGTTAGGCTACACTGTTACCGGCACAACGCTGGTTTCTCCGACAGCAGCCGACATTACCACGGAGATGAATGCTATAAAGGCCCTGAATCCTCACATGATTTTCACCTCGTTTTCCGGCTCGGTTGGCGCTGTCTATTCCACCACCAAAGCCGACCTGGGAATACCGGCTGTGACCGTAGGCATCAACGTGCCCGCCCAGCAGCTCATTCACTGGGACAATACCGATGGCGCCTGCGAGGGTGAAATCCTGCTGGACACCTACCCGGTGGGCATCGTCACCACCCCGAAGACCGTCGCATTCTTCAACGAATACTTAGACAGATTCGATCGTTACCCGGTCTATACTGCGGCTACCTACGATGCCATCCTGTCCGTGACCCTTGCCATGGAGGAAACAGGGTCACTTGACCCTGAAGTCCTCATTCCCTGGCTGGAAGACCCGGACAACGCCTTTACGGGCGGCACGGGTGCCGTCAAGACCGCCTATTACCCGATGCCAGACATCACGATTGAAGACGGTCAGCTATACGCACTCAGCGCGGCGCAGGTCGCAGAATTGTATGACCTTGCTAGCTATGGCAAGACTTATAACCAGGCTGAGTGGCAGTGCGGGTTTCTCTCCGGTGTTCAACAACCGCACATTGCTCATGACACAGTCTATGGTCCTGGTTATCAAACCGGCGCTGGCTCCCAGTGGCAACTGGTTGATGGAGAAGGCGTGAAGGTGGGCATCTGGCCCATAAACCTCGGCCCTAATCCTGCCCTGGTTGACCAGTACGGCGACTGGAGCTTCCAGTACGACGGCACAACGAAGTACATTCTGACGATAGGAAATATGCTCAACATTCCTTGGGACCCCTACGCATAGAGCAACCTGAGCGAAGTCAGTAGCCTGAATGTACCAGGCACGGTGGTGACCCCGGGTCAAACCCGGGGTCACTACTCTTTTTTGGGGGCCAATTCCTGTCTTCGCGAGGTTCTCTTCCTTTTCGTCGTTGCGAGGACCCGAAGGCCCCGAAGCAATCTCCGCTAAGGGGACAACGCGAACGGGTTCTTTTGACATTTGAGCTTTGTCATTTGGAATTTGGCCAATGGGATTGCCACGCACCTTTCAGGTGCTCGCAATGACAATAAAGGTGGGGCGTACAATGATAAGTGGAGTGTCATTGCGAGGGTGCCCCGTCTGTCTTTGCGAGGAGCCGAAGGCGACGAAGCAATCTCTTGTATAATGTCTTGGGTGAGTAAGCAATACTACGTCTACATAATGACCAACGTAAGGAATACCGTGCTTTACGTGGGTGTCACCAACGATTTAATAAGAAGAATCTACGAGCACAAAGAAAAGCTGGTTAATGGATTCACCAAGAAATACAACATTGTAAAACTTGTATATTACGGGGTCCTTGAGGACATAGAAAATGCCATTTTGAGGGAGAAGCAGATAAAGGCTGGCTCAAGGCAGAAGAAGGTTCAGTTAGTTAATAGTACCAACAAAGAATGGCGTGATTTGTATGATGAATTATGAGATTCCCACGCACCTTTCAGGTGCTCGCAATGACACCTTCCTCCATGTGCGTGCGACGTACTTCCCCCTCTGTCTTTGCAGGGATCCCTTCCCTCCCTGTCTTTGCGAGGCACGATAGTGCCGAAGCAATCTCGGTGGGGACAGGAGATTGCCACGCCCCGACAAGTCGGGGCTCGCAACGACAACAGGGGGAAGGGTTCGCAACAACGAGAGGAAGTGGAGCAAAACTGTCGAAAATTTGGGGGAAATCGAAAAAACCTTGACAGGGTGCGGACGGATATTATATATTATCCGACAATTGCAAGGAAGGCGAAGGGTTTGTAGAGTGGTTGGTTTGGAACGGAAGGTCAGAATCAGACAGTGTAGCGGCGGGGTTTGTCCCCGCCTTGTTCTGGACTCCCCCTCCGTCATTGCGAGGCTGGCTCCAGCCAGCCGAAGCAATCTGGGTGCCGATGTGAGATTGCCGCGCTTCGCTCGCAATGACAGCAAGTGCGAGGGGCTAGAAACGCCATGATTGAGCAAATCATAATCGGGACGCTGGTAACGGGAGGTGTATATGCCCTCCTGGCGGTAGGTTTCTCTCTCATCTTCGGCAACGCCCGTGTCATTAACATGGCCCATACCGGATTTTTCATGCTGGGAGCCTACGGCCTGTATTATTTCATACGCAGACTCGGACTGGGCGCGGCGCCGGCAATAGTTATAACTGTGCCCGCCGTTACCTTGGTGGGCATTCTGGCCTACCGGTTCCTTATCAACCCCATACGCGAGCACCATGCGGCCGTACTGCTGATGACGGTAGCCATAGTTTTGGTCTTCCAGGAGTCCATGACGGCCGTTTTCTCGTCTCTTTATTGGTCGATCCCCTCCCTCATTCCCGGATTCACGGATATACTCGGGGTCAGCGTCCTCAATCAGCATCTGCTGGTGCTGGGCGTAGTGGTGGCGGTCATTGTCGCCGTGTGGCTGATTCTGGCCAGGACAAAGCTCGGGATCGCCCTCAGGGCGACGGCACAGGATGCCGAAGTCGCTACCCTGATGGGGATAAGCGTGCCCAGGACGCTGATGATAACCATGGGGATAGCAACATTTCTGGCGACGGTTGCGGCTGTAGTGGTGGCACCTATATGGACAATACATCCGGCCATGTGGGCAGGGCCGCTGGTCATGGTCCTGGTAATCGTTGTCCTGGGGGGACTGGGAAGTATCAAGGGGGCTATCATTGGTGCTTTCATTATCGCACTGGTCGAGGTATCGGTCGCAATCCTGATGCCAGAGCGCGCTTACCTGAAGGTGGTATTTGCCATACTGGCCATGGTCATCGTGCTCATAGTGAGGCCGGGAGGTCTGTTCGGCGTAATGTTCGAAGAGGAGAGACTGTAAATTGTTGAGACGGCTGTTCAAGGATTTCCGGTTCGGCGTGCTGCCTGTCCCCGGGCGGATTATCGCCATTGTTTTCTTCATAGTCCTGTTTATCATCCCGCTGATTAATGATTCAAAGTACACTCTGTTCGTTCTTACCACCAGCAGCTTACTCGTTATCTTTGCCGTTAGCTGGGACCTTCTGTCCGGCTACAGCGGCCAGGTCAACTTCGGGCATGCCCTGTTCTTCGGCGTGAGTGCCTATACTGTGGCACTGTTGCACAAGTATTTCGACCTGCAACCGTGGGCAACCATACCAATAGGGACTCTGGTCGCTGTCGGTATCGGGGTGGTCACATGCATTCCGGCTCTGCGTCTGAGGGGGCCTTACCTGTCACTGCTGACAATGGCGTTTCCTCTCATGTTGCTGGGACTGGTCATGGCTTTCAAGGACTGGACCGGCGGTGAATTCGGCATACCCGGTATTCCTCCCCTCGCGGGCAGCCATGTAGGTGAGTATTATATATGCCTGATAGTGATGACGGTATCGGTGCTCATAATGTGGAAGCTTACCGATGCCGGCAGCAAGTACATCAGGACCGGTCTTATCTTCCATGCCATCAGGGAGGACGAGATTGCCGCCCGCGCCTCGGGAATAAACACCATAAACTACAAGATACTGGCTTTTGTCATCGGCGGCTTTTTCGCTGGTCTGGCTGGCGCCCTGTATGCCCATGTCTTGGGGACGGTCAGCATTTCCTACCTCTCCATGACGATGTCCTTCCGGGCAATAATATACGTGGTATTCGGTGGTATCGTCAGCATCTACGGACCGGTCGTCGGCGTCTACACCCTGCAGACTCTTCTGCAGTTTGCGGGTCAGGCGGGCCAAAACTTTCTCGGCCAGAACCAGATACTTATTATGTCCGTTATCGTGATACTGGTGCTGATATTCATGCCTGAGGGCGTCGCTGTGTGGATACGGGATAAGATCGAGCGCGAATGTCCTCGCTGTAAGCTGGCTAATGCCGCCTGGCGTAAGGAATGCCGGGCCTGTAGTGCCTCTCTGCGCTAGAAGGCGTCACCTCTAGTTTCCTCCTCCAAAACTCATTTGTCGAGGCGAAGAACCTCAGTGACCAAATCCCAAACGCAATCGTAGTGCGACCTTTTAACGTCGTGCAATCCTGCCCTCGCGCGAGGCTAAAGCCTCGCACTACATTTTTTCGCTTTGGTTTGTCATTTTGATTTTTGACCTCTGATTTTTTGGTTTCCCCCCACTGAGATTGCTTCGTCGCTACGCTGCTCGCAATGACATGAGGGGTGACAGACTCGCGATGATAGAGTGGCCGAGTGCCTAGCGACGACGCTCCACTTGTCATTGCCAGCACCTTACTTTTTTGTCGTTGCGAGCACCTGAAAGGTGCGTGGCAATCTCCTTGGCTAAACTCTAAACAATGCCAAATGACAAAGCTCAAATGTCGAAACAAACCAGAAGCCTGAACAATGTCAAGTGAGAAAGCTCAAAACTCAAATTAGAAGAGGGAATAGTTTTGGCATTTAAGCATTGGGATTTCAATTGTCATCTGGATTTTGACATTTGGGTTTTGTAGCGGCGGGGGTAAACTCCGCCCTGGCACTGGCACGGGCCTTCTTGGAGCCCTCGTAAATTCGATTTATGAATCCGCGGGGTGCTACTACATGCCCAGGTATGTCTTCCTGATAGTCTCGTCCTTGAGCAATTCGTCGGCTGTTCCCTGGGCGATGATGTGTCCCCTGGACATGACATAGTTCCTCTTGGAGAGGGCAAAAGCAAAGCTGATATCCTGCTCAGCCAGGAGTATGGTCACTCCCAGTTCCTTGTAAATCTCTTCCACGCGCTTGAACAGGTCATCCTTTATCTTTGGAGCCAGCCCGCTGGACGGCTCATCGACTAACATGAATTTAGGCCGGCGCATGAGGGAGCGGCCAACAGCCAGCATCTGCCGTTCCCCACCGGATAAAGTCCCCGATATCTGTTTCTCCCTCTCTTTCAGTCTGGGAAACAGTTCATAAACTTTGGCCAGGCTCTCATCGATCTCTTTCTGGTTCTTACACAAGTAGGCTCCGGCGAGGAGGTTATCCCTGACCGTCATCTCCACGAAAGGCCGGCCCATTTGCGGGCAAAGCTGGAGCCCCTTCTGGGCGATCTGGTTTCCCGTCAGCTTATCAATCCTTTCGCCTTCAAATTCTATGGTGCCTTCAAAGGTTACATCTGACTTCCGGGTGCCTCTAAGGACTTCCCTGTCCCAGTTTATCAGACCGGCGATGGCGCGGAGGAGAGTGGTCTTGCCAGCACCATTGGGACCGACGAGCCCCACCAGCTCCCCCTTTTCCACCGTCAGGCTGGCTTCATCCAGGATGGTGGCTGTATCGTAGCGGACAATTACATTTTTTACCTCAAGCAATTAGCACCTCCTTGCCTGTATAGGCTTCAATCACGGCGGGGTTTTTGACTACTTCCTGGGGGGTACCCTGGGCGATGACTTCTCCATAATTGATGACAATCACCCGGTCAACTATTTTCATGAGCTCACTGAGCTTGTGCTCGATTATCATCATAGCCGGTCCTTCGCTATGAAGCCTGCCGAACCGACCTCCTTTGTGCAATCTTTTCATGGATTTAGCCACAAGGTCTGTTTCGGCAGGATTAAGTCCCCCGAAGGGCTCATCGAGGATAAGGAATTCGGGCTCGGTAGCAATGGCCCTGGCTACCTCCAGCCGTTTCAAGTCTCCGTGAGACAAGGTGGAGGCTGGCTCACGAGCCCGGTCGGCGATGCCCACGAACTCCAGCGCGTCCCGCGCTTTCACCACAGTGGTCTTGGTCCATTCACCTCCCTTGGTTATCCGCGGGCACAGGCAACCGACCATGACATTGGCAATAACAGGGAGGCGGCGGAATGGCTTAACTACCTGGAAAGTCCCTACGAGCCCTCTCTGGACGATTTTCCAGGGACGCCATCCGGTTATGTCTTCGCCCTTAAACCGGACTTTTCCGGACTCGGGCTTAAATATGCCGATTACGCACCGCACAAGGGTAGTCTTCCCGGAACCATTGGGCCCAATCAATCCCACGATTTCGTCCCTGCCTATTTGGAAGCTAACATTGTTGACGGCAACCAGTCCGCCGAAACGCTTGGTCAGGTTCTCTACTTCAAAAAATGGCGGCATTCTACAGTTCCTCCTCTCTCAATTCACGGCGTGATACCTTGCCGATGTCTGTCTTGGGCACCTCGCCCCTGAACTCGATTATCTTGGGTACCATGTAGCCAGCCAGCTTGCCAGCGCAATACTTCGTAATGTCTTCTTCCGACACTTTCCCTCTGGCTTCCGACTCCAGAACGACGATGGCTTTAACTCTCTCTCCAACCTCGGGGTCGGGGACCCCGATGACACCGGCTTCCCTGACTTGAGGATGAGAACAGATTACCTCCTCTACCTCTCTGGCAAATACTTGCAGACCCTTGTATTTGATCATGTCTTTCTTCCTGTCGTAGAAGTAGAAATAGCCCTCTTCATCCATTCTGGCCAGGTCGCCAGTGCGCAGCCAGGTTTCGCCCTCGACCTCCATCAACACTTCCTTGGTTGCTTCCGGCTTCCCCCAGTATCCCGGGAAGACATTGGGGCCTTTGAATACCAGCTCGCCCGTTTC
>JAOUFZ010000098.1 GCA_029857995.1 Dehalococcoidia bacterium | reverse complement strand
AAATCATCGTAAGGCATAAACCAAGCGAAGTAGCCATTGAAGACCCCTTTATCGGCCACAATGTAAAGTCAGCGTTCGCCATTGGGAAAGCACAGGCTATAGCTATCCTGGCAGCAGCCAACAAGGGATTGCCTATCTACTATTACTCACCGGCCAAGATAAAGAAGCAAATAACCAGCTACGGTCAAAGCGATAAGCAACAGGTTCAAGAAATGGTGAGGGTCCAGCTCGGCCTCTCCGAGCTACCTCAGCCTAGCGATGCTGCAGATGCCTTAGCGGTGGCTATGTGCCACATTCAGCAGAGGCGCCTTAGCCAATGGCTTACTGAACATACGCCGGAATGATAGCCACATTAGAAGGAATACTGGAATATCGTGGTGACGACTCCGTTATCATTAATGTCGGTGGCATAGGTTTCCGGGTATATGTCTCCAGCTCAACTTCAAGCCAGTTAGGAGCTGTCAAGGGCAGGGTTTCCCTCTATACCCATCTCCACGTGAGGGAGGATAATATTTCCCTTTACGGTTTTGCCTCCAGCGAGGAATTAACTCTGTTCAAAAGCCTTATTTCCGTCACGGGAATTGGCGCTAAGCTGGCTTTAACTCTCCTCTCAGCTTTGAATCCTGAGCAACTGGTCATGGCTATAACCAGCGGCGATATCGACCTCCTGAGCCAGGCACCTGGCATCGGTAAAAAAATGGCCAGCCGCCTTGTCGTTGAACTCAGAGGCAAATTGGAAAAGGAGTGGAAAGAGGTAGCCCTGCCCTTAGCCCCGGAGAGTGTCGATGTCATAGCTGCTTTAACTGGCTTGGGCTACTCTTTAGCGGAAGCCACCAAAGCTATCTCTAAACTCCCGGATTCTGAAGCGCTGAACTTAGAAGAGAAGGTTAGAATGGCGCTACAGCAGATGGCAAGAGGGTAGGCTGACAACGGTGGAGCCAAGCAGGAGAGGCAAAAATGCCTCTTCCTTTGAACTTACTGGGGCATGATATAATGAAGTACCGCTTTTTAGTTTTCCTGCCTGAGTAAGCAAGGAGGCAGATTCAGCAAAGATGGCGTGTGCACATAGACCATACTCTATAATCGAGGGAGAAGGCCATGAAGTTTGTGAAATGGTTTGATGAGATTGGAGCAAAGGACGTAGCTTTAGTCGGTGGTAAGAACGCATCTCTTGGTGAAATGATAAGGAATCTGGGTGGGAAAGGGGTAAATATTCCGCCTGGGTTTGCCATTACTGCTGAGGCATACAAGTATGTGATAGAGAAGGCAGGCATAGGTCAAAAAATCAGAGACACTCTAGCGGACCTGGATACACATGATATGGAGAATTTGGCAGACAGGGGCGAGACGCTGAGGAATCTGATAGCACATTCTCCCTGCCCAAAAGAGTTGGAGGAGGAGATAAGAATTTCCTACCGAAATATGGAAGAGAGATCTGGAAAGAATGTGGATGTCGCTGTGAGAAGCAGTGCCACCGCCGAAGATCTGCCTACAGCTTCATTTGCGGGACAGCAAACGAGTTACTTGAACGTGCGTGGAGAAGGTGACCTCCTGGAAAGGGTCATGGACTGCTTTGCATCTTTGTTCACGAACCGGGCAATATCCTACCGGGTGGATAAAGGGTTCGACCATCTCAGTGTCTATCTTTCGGTGGGGGTACAAAAGATGGTGCGGTCCGATTTGGCCTGCTCCGGTGTTATGTTTTCCATAGATACAGATTCAGGTTTCAGGGACGTGGTCTACATAACTGCTGCCTATGGTCTGGGGGAAAACGTAGTACAGGGGGTCGTCAATCCAGACCAGTTTTATGTTTTCAAGCCCACTTTGAAGGAAGGTTTCAGACCTATTGTGGAGAAAAAGCTGGGTACGAAGGATAAGAAATTGGTCTACATGAGACATGGGTCTGGAGCGGAACAGAAAGAGGTCAAGGCTGAAGAGCAAAGACAGTTCGCATTAAATGACGATGAGATCTTGATTCTGGCCAGGTGGGCTTGCATCATAGAGGAACAGTATGGCGTGCCCATGGATATTGAATGGGCAAAGGATGGGATGAGTGGAGAACTCTTCGTAGTCCAAGCCCGGCCGGAGACGGTGCATTCGCAGGTAGATTTAGCTTCGCTGAGGACCTATGTGCTTGAAGAAAAAGGGAGATTACTGCTTAGAGGGGAGCCGGTGGGTGCAAAGATAGGACAAGGTGAAGTACATGTAATAGAAGACAGTAGTGAAATCCAAGAATTCAAGAACGGTCAGGTCCTGGTTGCTGATATGACAGACCCCGACTGGGAACCGATAATGAAGATTGCCAGTGGCATAGTTACCAACAAAGGCGGGAGGACCTGTCATGCGGCCATAGTTAGTCGTGAGCTCGGCGTACCATGTGTAATCGGCACGGGCAATGGGACGGAAGTCTTGCAGGAGACAAAAGAGGTCACGATAGATTGCTCAGGAGGCGAGGGCAGGATATACGAAGGGAAGCTGAAGTATCGAATAGATGAGGTAGAAGTGACCAAGCTCCCCAGGCCCGTGACCAGAATAATGATGAACTTTGGCATTCCCGGCGGTGCGTTCATTCAAAGCCAAATTCCCAATGACGGTGTAGGTCTGGCTCGAGAGGAGTTCATCATTAACTCTTACATCGGCATACATCCCATGGCGTTGATAGATTATGATAAGTTGAAGAAAGCAGCGAGCAAGGATGGGAAGTTGGCAAAGGTAGTTAGACAAATAGATGAGAAGAGCGCAGCATATGAGGACAAGAGAGAGTTTTTCATTGACAATCTGGCGATGGGGATAGCGAAGATAGCGGCAGGGTTCTATCCCAACGAGGTCATCGTTCGGTTTTCTGATTTTAAGACAAATGAGTATGCCAATTTGATCGGGGGATATCGTTATGAGCCGCAGGAAAGTAACCCGATGATAGGTTGGAGAGGGGCGTCCCGCTATTATGACAGGAAGTTCAAGCCCGCCTTTGGTTTGGAGTGCCAGGCGATAAAGAAAGTGCGGGACGAGATGGGGTTGACCAATGTCAAGGTGATGGTTCCTTTTTGCCGGACGCCGGAGGAGGGGAGAAACGTGATAGAAGCCATGGAAGAGTTTGGACTAAGGCGAGGAGTAAATGGATTGGAAGTGTATGTGATGTGCGAGATACCATCAAACGTGATTTTGGCTGAAGAATTCGCCGATGTATTTGATGGATTCAGCATAGGGTCGAACGATCTAACACAGCTGACCCTTGGTCTGGACAGAGATTCCGCACTTGTGGCCCACATATTTGATGAGAGAAATGAGGCAGTGAAAAGGCTGGTGAAGCAAGTCATAGATGCTGCACACCGTCACAAACCAAGGAGAAAAATAGGGATATGTGGGCAGGCGCCGAGTGATTTCCCTGAATTTGCCGATTATTTGGTCAGGTGTGGGATAGATTCGATGTCTCTGAACCCGGATGTAGTGCTGTCAGCGAGGTTGAAGGTCGCGGAGCTGGAAAAGAGAATAAAGTCGAAGACCGGAAGAAAACGCACGTGATGGCATGAGGGTGCTGCTGCGATAGATTAAGGATGTTGTTTTGACTTCCAGTATTGTACCGATTCCATGGTTGGCAAGCCCAATATACGCGAACAAACAGAGAAGAGAGAAGAAGCCCTTTCTCCTTACGCCGCCAAGAGTAAGTCTAGTCGAGGTCGGCTGAGGTGGGAAGAGCCGTGTCCCATAAGAACCAGTTTCCAACGTGACCGTGACCGTATCATCTACTCCAAGGCCTTCCGTCGGCTAAAGCATAAGACACAGGTTTTTATTGCTCCATTGGGTGACCATTATGTCACCAGGCTTACTCACACTCTGGAAGTATCCCAAATAGCTAGGACTATAGCTCGCGCTCTAAATCTCAACGAAGACCTTGCTGAGGCTATTGCTCTCGGACACGATCTAGGACACACGCCTTTTGGTCATATAGGTGAGGAGGTCCTGAATGAGTTGCATCACGGTGGCTTTAGGCACAATGAGCAGAGCCTAAGAGTAGTTGATTTATTGGAGAGGGATGGACGGGGGCTAAACCTTACCTGGGAAGTCCGAGATGGCATTCTCAATCATTCCAAGGGGCAGGTTGAAATCCTGGGGGAAGGATGGGGAGACGTGCACACTTTAGAGGGACAAATATGCAAGATAGCTGATATCGTGGCCTATGTCAATCACGACGTCGAAGATGGTGTTAGAGCTGGGATTATCTCCCAGACTGATTTGCCCAAGCGGGTAGTAGAGACTCTGGGGCATATGCATTCACAGCGAATCAATACCTTGGTTTGTGACATAATAGACTGCTCCTGGCCCGTTAGTGGCAATGGTAGTTTGGCCAAGCCAACTATAGGCATGAGCCCTGACGTCATTAGAGCAACGAACGCACTTCGGCAGTTTCTATTTGACAAAGTATACTATCCTAGCTTAGCTGGAGAAGATGCGGTGAAGGCGGTAAAAGTCATGCGTCTCTTGTATTCTTATTTTCTGAAATATGAGGATAAATTGCCTCGAGAATTTGCTGCTCTGCCGGATGGTAAAGAGCGGAAAGTCATTGACTACATAGCTGGAATGACCGACCAGTATGCGCTAAGATTAGCTGAAGAAATATCTCAATGAGCGTAATAACAGAAGTAAAACAGAGGCTAGATATAGTAGAGTTTATCTCTGAGTATGTTACTCTGCAAAAAGCCGGGCGTAATTTCAAAGGCTTGTGCCCCTTCCACAGCGAGAAACACGCTTCATTTTTTGTCTTCCCTGAACAGCAAAGCTGGCATTGCTTTGGTGCCTGTGGAGCTGGCGGTGATATCTTCTCCTTTATTATGAAAAAGGAGGGCGTTGATTTTGGCCAAGCCCTTCGTCTTCTGGCTCAAAGGGGCGGCGTAACTTTGAGCCCCCGTGAAGGGCCAAGCAAGGCTGAAGATGAGAAGAAAGAGAGATTATTTCAGATCAGTGAGGCAGCTGCTGAATACTATTACCATATACTTTCCGCTACTAAGACAGGGGCGACAGCGAGAAGCTATCTAGCAAAAAGGAACGTCGTGCCCGAGACTATCAAAGAGTTCCGTCTTGGTTTCAGTCCTGATGCCTGGGAAACCATCAAGAACTACTTGTTGGGCAAAGGTTACACAGAAAAAGAGCTAGTAGAAGCTGGTCTAATAATCGAGAAAGAGGAAGGAGGTAGTTACGATCGCTTCCGCAACCGGCTGATGTTTCCTATATGTGATATCCAGGGTCGAGTCACCGGTTTCGGAGCGAGAGTCCTGGATGACTCTCTTCCTAAATATATCAACTCTCCCCAGACGCCAATTTTCGATAAGAGTAACAGCCTATATGGCATTGATAAGGCTAAATCTGCTATTAGAAAGAAAGACTTGGTAATAATCGTGGAAGGTTACATGGATGTTCTCCCTGCTCATCAGCACGACTGGAAAAATGTAGTTGGCTCGATGGGCACTTCTTTAACCGAGAAGCAAGTAGAAGGCATTAAGAGATTGACTAATAATATAACCCTGGCACTGGACGCTGATCTTGCCGGAGAGGAAGCTACCTTGCGAGGCAAAGCGATATTGGCTTACTCTAACATCGAAGCAAATGTCATCTTGTTGCCTCCGGGCAAGGACCCGGATGAGGTGATAGGAGAGGAGCTTGCTCTCTGGCAGAAACTGGTAGAACAAGCTATGCCTATTATGGACTTCGCCTTTCAGTCTGTAATGAGCAAAGTTGATACTAACAAAGCCCGAGACAAGTCCTTAGCTGTACAGAAACTTCTGCCCTCGATTTATGAAATAAGAGACCCTGTACAACAATCCCATTACTTGAAGAGATTGGCACGCGAATTGAAAATTGAAGAATCCGCTATAAGAGCCGCTTTGCGAGAGTCGAGAGCCGGCCGGAAAAGGCCTCAACCTGGCAAGCCGACAGAGCAATCTCCCATTGCCCGCCAGTTTATGTCCAGCCCCATTGAAGAATATTGCTTATCACTTCTCCTTCAGTACCCAGAGCTTCGCCCTCTGGCAGGAGAAGTATCACCGGAACACTTCGAATACACAGAGAACCGGGAGGTGTTTGTCAAATGGCAGCATTCTTCTGATATTCCGAGCCTTGAAAGTAAGCTTGACACTAGTTTATTAGAACATTTATACTGTTTGGTTGGTAAAAATTTCCCGCCAGATATACGGGAAAGCGAGCAAAAACGACACCGCAATTTAGACGATTGCATCCTCCGTCTCAAGGAGAAGTTGTTCCGGAAATTAGAAACTGAGAAAGAGGCGACGCTTGAGATTGAGAGGGAAAAAGGCGGGATAAGCTCAGAGCTAGCCAAACTAGAGGAGCAGGGAATAGACTCCGGGCTGAAGCTTCAGGAAATCTTCGTTAAGAAAGAGAAAAACCATGGATTCAATTAAAGAAGAACATATCAGCCTTGATAGTGATGAGGCGGTGGCTGAAGGCTTGCTCAGCGACGAAGCTGAGGTTGAGGATGTCAGCGCCTTAGCC
>JAOUFZ010000097.1 GCA_029857995.1 Dehalococcoidia bacterium | reverse complement strand
GGATCCTGATGAGTGAAATCAAAAAAGCCAAGCTTTATCGTCAGCTTTGGCAAAGCTTTGCTGTACTTACTGATGTCAAGAGCGTTGGCGTCATGGGCGACTACAGGACTTACGGCTACTTGGTAGCGGTCAGAGCCGTAACCAGTGAAGATGCCATGACTGCTGATTGGGCTCGCCTGCCCCACGACCTTCTCGCTACAATATCTGACCGCATGGTTAATGAGATTCCCAGTGTCAACAGGGTGGTCTATGATGTCACCAGTAAGCCACCGTCAACAATAGAATGGGAGTAAGTGTCAAAGGAGAGAGAAAGATGGGTTATTCTTCTCAAGAAATTGACGATGAACAACTAGCTATAATAGACGATTTGGAAATGCTCCGCGAGGATTTGGTAGGCGAGTTGCAAGCCATTAACCAGTATCATGGGCATATATTAATCCTGGAGAATGAAGAGGCTGCGACTATACTGGAACATATTATTGAAGAAGAGAAGGAGCATGTTGCAGAGTTGCTGAAACTGATTCAAAATCTCGACCCTGTTCAGGCCGACAAATTCAAGGAGATTTTATAATGCTATGTCACACAGAGTGAAACTAAAAGGTGTAAGGAAGAATAGAGGGAAGCATAAGAAGAAGAAGAAGCAGGTATGCTCCGAGGCCAAGCTTGGCTGTTCCTCGTGATAACCTTCACTATCATTCCCAGTGCCATCTTTCAAAAAACTGGCGTTTAAGAATTCAGAAAATGGAGGACGTGGTACAGCTATACCCCGAAGGCTGACACGAGAGAGTGAAATTTGAAGATACTAGTCGTTGGCGGTGGAGGCAGGGAGCACACCTTAGTCTGGAAGATTGTCCGGAGTCCCAGGGTTGGGAAAGTCTTCACTGCTCCGGGGAATGCCGGCACAGCCGCCATCGCGGAAAATCTGAATTTGCGTCCCACCGATATAGAAGGGCTGGGCAAGGCGGCTAAAGAAAAAAGCATTGACCTTGTCGTGGTTGGTCCTGAGGCTCCGCTAGCTTCAGGCATAGTGGACTACTTTGATAAGCTGGGCATTCCTATTTTCGGTCCCACTAAAGCAGCCACCCAGGTAGAATCAAGCAAGGTTTTTGCCCGCAATCTGATGGAAAAATATGGCATCCCTTGTCCCAAAGGCGCCATTTTCTCTTCTTATTCTGAGGCTCGTGAATATCTTCAGGAACAGCGTCCACCTGTCGTCGTCAAGGCCGAGGGGCTAGCTGCTGGGAAAGGTGTGATTATCGCCAGTTCTTTGGACGAAGCTCACAAAGCCCTCAGCGATATTATGGAAGCCAAGGTTTTCAGCTCTGCCGGAGATAGGGTAATAATTGACGAATATCTCAACGGTCGAGAGGTCAGCCTCATAGCTTTCACTGATGGGAAGACAGTCTCACCCATGGTGCCAGCCTGCGACTATAAAAAGATCGGAGATAATGACCAGGGTCCCAACACGGGAGGCATGGGAAGTTACAGTCCGCCGGGTTTTTTCTCCGCCCAGATGGCCAAAAAGGTAACCAAGGATATTCTGTTGCCGACTGTGAAGGCTATGGCTAAAGAAGGCTTCCCTTATAAGGGCGTGCTTTATGCGGGGTTGATGATTATCGATGGAGAGCCAGTGGTGCTGGAATTTAATGCTCGCTTTGGTGACCCGGAGACTCAGGTCATTTTGCCTCTTCTCAAGACCGACCTCGTAGATGTGCTTATGGCAGTGGTACAGGGCAACCTCGACCGGCTGAAGATAGAGTGGAGTACGGAGGCCTGCGTAGGTGTAGTTATGGCTTCGGGTGGCTATCCTGGCAGCTATAAAACCGGTTTTCCCATACGAGGGATAGACGGTGTGGATAAGGATGTGCTGGTTTTCCATGCCGGAACCAAGTCTGGAAGTGATCATGTGATTTATACCGACGGCGGTCGAGTTCTCACCGTGGTAGGTGTGGGCCAGGACATGGCTGAGGCTCGGGAAAAGGTTTACCGCAACATCTCCAATATTTACTTCGAAGGCTGTTATTATCGCAAAGACATTGCTTTGAGAGAGATAGATAAGATAAAATCTAAACCCTAAGAGGAAATCAAAAGGCAAGAGTAGAAATGCAGAATGACAGATCAGAATATGATAAATCCTAAGCACGAAATTCGAAATACTAAACAAAAGAAAGGAAAAATTTAGTTCCTATCATCTAATGACTAAAATCCCAGACGGAGCGAGCTTTGGTATTTGGAATTTAGAGTTTGTTTAGAGTTTAGACATCAGGATTTAGGGTTTAAACGGCAATGGCATTAGTGGGCGTGGTCATAGGCAGCAAGACGGATAGTGACCTGATACAACCGGCGCTGGATATGCTAAAGCAACTAGGCATTGATTATGAGCTTTCTATTATCTCAGCCCATAGAAAATCCGAGAAGATAAGGGAGTATGGCCTGGAGGCGGAGAAGAAGGGACTGAAAGTCATCATCGCCGCTGCTGGTTATGCGGCTCATCTTCCTGGTGTCTTAGCTAGCTGGACAACTTTGCCCGTAATTGGTGTGCCCTTGCCTACCAGTGAGTTAAAAGGCATAGACGCCTTACTCTCTATAAGCCAGATGCCCGGGGGAGTGCCGGTAGCTTGTATGGGCATTGGAGCAAGCGGAGCCAAGAATGCTGCCTTGCTCGCAGCCCAGATTTTGGCCATTGGAAACAAAGAGATAAGGGAAGCTTATCGCAAATATAAACAAGAGTTAGCAAGGGGATAATATGATCGAGCGTTACTCCAGACCTCAGATGAAGAAAATCTGGTCTGAGCAGAATAAGTTTGACCAGTGGCTCAAGGTGGAAATAGCCGTTTGCGAAGCTTGGGCCGAGCTGGGGGAAATCCCTCGAAAAGAAATAGCCAGAATAAGGAAAGCCAGTTACAACTTGAATCGTATTGCCGGGTTTCTGAAGGTGACCCACCATGACATGACGGCTTTTCTTAACTCGGTGGCTGAAAGCCTGGGTGAGGAGTCACGCTTTGTACATCTTGGTCTCACGTCTTCGGATGTTATGGATACCGCCCTCGGCTTGCAATTGACCCAGGCGGCAGATATCTTGGCAAAAGATATCACCGAGCTTATATCCGTACTGGAGAGTAAAGCTATAGAACACAAATATACCATTATGATGGGGCGGACTCATGGGGTTCATGCTGAGCCGACTACCTTTGGTCTAAAGATGGCGCTGTGGGCTCAGGAAATGAAGCGCAATGCTCAAAGGCTGGCTGAAGCCAGGAAAAACATCTCTGTGGGCAAAATATCCGGCGCAGTAGGCACTTATGCTACTGTGCCTCCTGAGGTTGAGAAAATAGCCTGTGTTAGGCTAGGGCTTGCACCGGCTCCCATATCGAACCAGATAGTCCAGCGTGACCGCCACGCCCAGTTCATGACCACTCTGGCTATTATCGCCAGCTCCTTGGAGAAATTTGCCACCGAGATTAGAGGGCTCCAGCGAACGGAAGTCCGGGAAGTTGAAGAGCCTTTTGAAGCAGGGCAGACAGGTTCCTCGGCGATGCCTCATAAGAGAAATCCCGAGCTTTGTGAGCGTATTTGCGGACTGGCTCGATTAATAAGAGGCTATGCTGTAACTTCTCTGGAGAACATCGCCTTATGGCACGAACGTGACATCAGTCACTCCTCCACAGAGCGAATTATCTTGCCTGATTCTTGTCTGGCGCTGGATTACATGCTAGCTATATTTACCTCTATAACGAAAGGACTCGGGGTTTATCCGGAAAACATGCGTCATAACATCGAACTCACCCAGGGTGTCATATTCTCTCAAAGGGTGCTGCTCGCCTTGATAGATAAAGGTCTAATGCGGGAAGAGGCTTACAAAATAGTGCAAGACAACGCCATGAAAGCTTGGGAGAAAAGGAAAAGCTTCCTGAGCTTGCTTGAAACAGACAGGCGGATAACTGCTCATTTGAGCAAAAAGGAACTGGATTCTCTCTTTGATTATGGTTATTATCTGAAGCATGTGGACGAGGTCTTTGAGCGATTGCGGCTAGCTGGAACCAAACGAAAAAAGAAAGCTGGCAAAGCTGGGTCAACCAAGCTGGCTTCCAGGGCAGTGTCGTGATGGGGCATTGACTTGGAATCCTATCTTACCGCATAACGCAGGGAGACAGAAGGATGAAGACTGCGAAAGAATATCTTGATAGCATGAGGAAAATGCATTTTGAACTCTACATGTTTGGAGAGCGTGTTACCAATCATGCAGATAATCCTATTATCAAACCGACAAGGAATTGTATTGCTGCTACTTATGAACTTGCCGAAGAATCCAAATTTCCACAATACCGGAACGTTATGACAGTCACCTCTCATCTAACAGGAAAGAAGATAAATCGTTTCTGTCACATTCATCAGAGTACCGAAGACCTGGTCAACAAATCAAAAATGGGTAGAGGATTGGGTGCTTATACCGGTTCTTGCTTTCAGCGTTGCGTTGAGATGGATGCCTTGAATGCTTTGTCGATGGTGACTTATGACATTGACCAGAAATATGGGACCGAATACAACAAGCGTTTCCTGAAATACTTAAGATACATACAGGATGAAGACCTGGTTTGTTGTGGTGCCATGACGGATGCCAAGGGCGATAGAAGTCTTCGTCCAGCCGAACAAGCCGATCCCGACCAATACCTTCACGTAGTGGAAGAGAAATCTGATGGCATTGTAGTCCGTGGGAGCAAATTGCACCTGACAGGAGCTGTAAATTCGCATGAAATCATCTGTATGCCGACCAGGGCTATGCGTGAAGAAGATAAGGATTATGCTATTTCTTTTGCCTTGCCCAGCGACACCCAGGGGATTATATACATCTATGGAAGACAATCATGCGACACGAGGAAAATAGACAGCCCGAATATGGATGTTGGTAACGTTCTTTACGGGGGACAGGAGTGTATGGTTGTTTTTGACGACGTGTTTGTTCCCTGGGAACGAGTCTTTATGTACAAGGAATATGACTTTGCCGGCGACCTGGTAGAGAAGTTTTCTGCCTATCACCGCCAGAGTTATGCCTGCAAATCAGGTATGGGCGATGTCTTGATTGGCGCCAGTCAATTAGTTGCTGAATATCAGGGCACTGCAAAAGCTTCCCATATTAAAGACAAAATCATTGACATGATTCAGCTCAATGAAACCCTGATGTCTTGCAGTCTTGCCTGTGCTTATGAAGGTCACAGAGAAGCTTCGGGAACTTACCTTGTAGACACTCTAAGAGCCAATGTATCTAAACTAAACGTGACGAAATTTCCTTATGACATAGCCAGACTGGCCCAGGACATCGCTGGCGGCTTAATAGTAACCATGCCTTCTGAAAAAGACCTTAAGCATCCCAAGATAGGCAAGTATGTTGCTAAGTATCTGAAGGGTGTTGATGGTATTGCGGTAGAAAATCGCGTTCGTGTACTACGACTGATTGAGAATCTCACGGTGGGTTTAGGAGCCGCATGTTATTTGGCGGAATCGATGCATGGTGCCGGGTCACCTATGGCTCAGAGAATTATGATTGGTAGACAGTCCAATATAGAGAGAATGAAAAGCAGTGCCAAGAGATTGTGTGGCATTGAACCCTAGTTATTGGTTTAAAGAGAAGCGACTTCTTAAACCGTTACTGGGAACATCGTAGTCCGGGCTAAGAAAACTATGAGTAGCAGCCCAACAGTCTTAATGAATACAAACTTACCTCTACCTTTATTTCGGCGGGGCAAGGTAAGAGACGTTTATGGTTTAGGTGATAAACTTCTCATAGTTTCCACCGACCGCATCTCTGCCTTCGATGTTGTCTTGCCCTGTGGCATCCCTGACAAAGGAAGAGTTCTTAACCAGCTCTCTGCCTTCTGGTTTGAGAAAACAGCCCATATCCTACCCAATCATCTTATCAAGGTAATCGACAGCAATGTCGTTCTGAACGAAGTGAAGAATCTCTCGAGCCAGCCGGGGGAGTTACCGGATTCTCTTATCGGACGCTCTATGATTGTGGCTAAGGCCGAGCGCATACCTGTAGAATGCGTCGTTCGGGGCTATCTCTCTGGCTCGGCATGGGCGGAGTATAAGGAGACTGGAAAAGTTGCCGATATCAGCTTGCCCCAGGGAATGAAAGAGAGCCAGGAATTGTCCCAACCTATCTTTACCCCGACTACTAAGAGTGACACAGAACATGACCGCCCTTTAACCAATCAAGACATAAAAGACCTTGGCAGTGAAGACCTTTTTGGGGAACTAGAACAAAAAAGTCTGCTCATCTATGGCTATGCGCGAGATTATGCCAAACGCCGGGGCATAATAATCGCCGATACTAAGTTCGAGTTTGGTTTTGTCAATGGTCAATTAGCCCTTATTGATGAGCTACTAACGCCAGACTCAAGTCGCTTCTGGGACGTCAGCCTATATGAGGTTGGCCATTCTCAACCCAGCTTTGATAAACAGCCAGTCCGCGATTGGCTATTAGCTTCAGGATGGGACAAAGAACCGCCAGCGCCTATGTTGCCACCGGAAGTAATCGAGAGAACATCGAA
>JAOUFZ010000095.1 GCA_029857995.1 Dehalococcoidia bacterium | reverse complement strand
GCAATGAGACTAGCAACACTGCGGTCAGGTTGATTGTCCCTGAGCGGTTTGCCCATGTTGCCTACGGAGGCAAGAACCTGTTTATAGCCCCAAAGAGGGAGGTCAAAGAGCCAACCTATTACATCTTATTCTTCGCTGACGAGGCTTTTGAAACTAATCAGTCAAAACCGCTCCCCGAGAAAGATATCACTATCAGATTGGCTATGCTGGATGACGGAAGGTTTGTCAAGATAATCAGGAATGGTAACTACATAGGTGAATATAAGAAGGGAGTGTTCGCCGCCGAGGATTGGGTAGCTAAGACGAAAAGAGGGGGCATCTTCTTACATACTGGCTGCCGAGAGGATTACCTTCAATCAACACACGGGGACTATCGGCTCGCCAGGACGCTACTTGTGGCATTAAGTGCCAACGGGAAGACAACTACAACTTGTAGGATCCTGGCCAGAAAAGGAAAGGAAAAATCCTGGCTTATTCAGGATGATGGTGGAACTCTCATGCCCGACGGTTCTTTTCATGGATTTGAGGCCGGGGGAATCTTTGTAAAAACAGAGGGAGTGAACCCCGGGGAGCAAATCGAAATATATTACGGACTGTTAAAACCACAAACTGTCTGCGAGAATGTCTACGTGACCGAAGACGGAGATTTTGATTTTTATAACTCAGCCAGAACATCCAATGGCAGAGCTGTGGTACTAAGAAGAGATTTTATGCATGCCAGTCGCTATATCGATGTAGATAGGATTGACAATCTGATTATTATCACCAGAGGGGCCTTGATTCCCGCAATATCAAAGCTGACCCGGGAGCAAGCAGCCGCCTTGATGGTGCTGGGACAGGCAATGGAGTCCTCGGCTGGTGACCCAACCCAGGCCGGGAAAATCAGAAGCGAGTTCTTTTATGACCCCTTTGTCGCCGGCGACCTGGCCGAGCATGCTAATATATTTTATGAGATAATAAAAGGCATCCCCCACTTGAATTACTATCTGATAAATACTGGAGGAATAGGGGAAGCAGAATATTACAAAGATATCAGACTCGAATCTACGATGGCAGTACTCGATTCTCTACTAAGGGGAGGTTTAGAAGATTGGGTGGATTCCCCCACTGGCTTTAAGGTGCCTAAGGCGATAAGATATGTGGACGATATTTACTTGCATCCTGAGAAACTTTACTCCCGAACTGAGTTTGAGGAAAAGCAGCGGGAACTTAACAAAATTAGATACGAATCCGTGAAAAAACTCGGAGACCCTCTACATCCTGACGTAAGGAAGGTTTTTGGCCAGCTCGACGTTGCGTAAGAGAACTGCGAGTCTCACGCGGTTCGTGTGGAACTTTGGCGTAGGATAGCTGTAAATCATCGGGAGGGCAAGAAGTGATGGAGTTCGCTGAACTTTACGAAAGATTGAAGAAAGAGAAAACAGAACTGCTAGAGAAAATAGAACAGTTGAGAGTTCTTGGTCAACCGTCGGCGGAGAGAAAGGAAGGCAGTCCATTCGGCAAAAGGGAGGAAGGAGCCGACGAAGCCTCGGAACTAGAGAAAAGACTAGCCCTGGGAAAAAGGCTGGAAGAGTCTCTCAAGGAAGTGGAGCATGCCTTAGAAAAATATGAAGCGGGCACCTATGGATTATGCGATTCTTGTGGGCAACCGATAGAGCAAGCTCGTCTTGAAGCTATACCTCAGGCAAGTTTATGTATGAAGTGTAAGGCAAGTCAAGAAAAGGATGCAAAAGGGACAAGATAATGAGTCTCCAAGTAAATTGGAGATCAGCAAAACACCCGATTTCGTGAGTGAAGACAAATCAGAAGTCTCTCCAGGCAAGTACAGAGGCGGATTAAGGCTATTTCTGATTGTTGCTGCTCTGGTAGTTACCTTTGACCAACTAGGCAAGCTGTGGATCAGAGCCCACCTAGCGCTGGGAGAATCGCTCCCCATAACTGGCCGCTTAAGTTTGATCCATATTAGAAATACGGGCTCTGCCTTTGGTTTACTCGCTAATCAAAGCTTTCTTATCATCATTATTGGCATAGCTAGTTTGCTCATTGTCTTGCTGTTCCTTCGTTACTTATCCCAAGTTACCACCTTGAGTATGGTATCCATCGGTTTGATTTGGGGCGGTGCTGTAGGCAATCTCATAGACCGCCTCCGTTTTGGTTATGTCACCGACTTCATTTACTTCCGTTTGTGGGGCAACTTCCACTGGCCTGCCTTCAACATCGCTGACGCAGCTATAACGGTGGGTGTCTTTGTTCTCATTTATTCCTTTTATAAGTCGGGGGTGTTTAGCAAAGAATATGAACGCAACCACGGACCCCAGAATTAAGAAACTGCAATTCAATTCACCCGCTCCTGACATCCGCCTTGATAAGTATTTAACCCAAGTTCTGCCGCAATTCTCGCGCGCTTATTTGCAGAAACTAATTGAGCAGGGCTACATTCTGGTCAATGGGCAAAAGGCAAAGGCGAGCCAGAAATTACGCAAGAGCGACAGCATAACAGTCGAGCTTCCTCTCCTACCAGGCCATCCTTTGGCTGAACCAATCCCTTTGACTGTAATCTATGAGGATGAGGATATCCTGGTGATAGACAAACCTGCTGGCTTGACAGTGCATCCTGCCCCGGGGCACCCCAGCCATACCCTAGTCAATGCCATCTTAGCCCACTGCCCTGGCCTGACCATGAGCAACGAGGTCGTGCGCCCCGGCATAGTTCACAGACTAGACAAAGATACGTCGGGCCTCATAGTCATTGCCAAAAACGACTTTGCCCGGGAATATTTGGCCGCACAGTTCAAAAGTCGCACTGTAGCCAAAAGATATCTTGTCCTTGTTAAAGGAAGGCTCTCCCCGGAACAGGGGATAGTCGAAGCACCCATTGGACGAGACCCTCGCCGTAGACAAAGAATGGCGATAGTAGAAGCAGGGAAAGAGGCTACTACCCAGTATCAAGTCCGAAAATACCTTGATAACTACACTTTGGTCGAAGTTAGTCCCTTAACAGGGCGCACACATCAAATCAGAATACACCTGTCAGCTATCGGTTGTCCGGTCGTCGGTGACCCCATTTACGGAATTAAATCGGCTCATCTTGACAGGCAATTTATTCATGCCTACCGCCTTGGCTTTCGTTTACCCTCAACCAAGCAATACCAGGAATTCACCTCTCCCTTACCTGGCGACCTTGAGCAGGCGCTGGAGCACTTAGCTCAAAGCGACTAACGGTCTCTTCGCATCACTGGTCAGATGAACGGGCACAGTTTCTTGCACAGAGAAGACTGGTTTGATATGATTAGCAAACCGAAATGGACAAAATAGAGTTAAAGGTTGCTAACCGAGAGATCCTCGGGAAAAAAGTCAAGCACTTGCGCCGCCAGGGCATTACTCCGGTGCATGTTTTCGGGCACGGTATCGAGTCCCTGGCACTACAGTGCGACACTAGGGAACTTGAGCGAGTGTTAAGTCGAGCTGGGCAGACAAGGCTTATTGACCTCAAGCTCGCCAAAGAAAAGAAGCCCAGGACCGTCGTGGTTCGTGAATTCGATAGAGACTGGCGCAAGGGAGAATTGGTCCATGTTGACTTCTATCAGGTCAAGATGGAGGAAAAGATAAGGTTAGAGGTTCCTGTTGTCTTGCTTGGGGAAGCACCAGCCCTGAAGTCCAAAACCAACATGCTCGATCATGAGCTGGGGACTTTTACTGTAGAGTGTTTGCCGGCAAAAATCCCCAGTAGTATAGAGGTGGATATCAGTTCCCTCACTGAGTTAGATCAAGCAATACGCGTCAAAGATATCACGCTGGACAAAGATATTACCGTTCTTAACAACCCAGATTTGGTTGTGGCGAAAATCAGTTTGCGACCTGTGGAAAAGGTAGAGGAGAAGGTAGTAGAGGCGGTAGTAGAGGCGGAGGCGGAGGCGGAGGCAGCAGCGGAGGTGGCGGAGGAAGCGGTTGAAGCTCCCAAAGAGGCTGCGCGAGACCAAAAGAAATCAAAAGAAACATAATCGTCTGACTTGGTTGGCAATTGCTTCTGTATCTATAACGGATACCGGGGATTTGGCTGGCTAGCAAATCCCTGACATAACACCCGAAATTAAATCAACCCCAAAAAGTCTTGCAACTTTTTGGGGACCTCGATAAAATTAATCTCACATTTACCGGGCCCTCACGAAAATCTTGCGATTTTTGTGGGTGGAATTGAATATGGGCTCTCTCCGAGCTGCCTTGCCTAAAGAGAATCCAGGGCAAGCAGCCGGTAGGCTAAAAAGCCTCGAGGGCACAGAGAGAAATGTCTGTGCCTCCCGTGCTAGGAAAGGAGGGAATATGAAGCTTGGTTTTTGGGCGGCACCGTTTTTGTGACGGTGCTTTTTTGTTCTCGGTTATTGCTTTTTCCTAAACCGCGCCGTAATTTCGCTAATTCGTTAAACAGGACTATTTTTGACTCTGGAGATAAGCATGAAGAAAATAAGTATGAAGACGACAGTGATCGCAGTGGCTGTCATAGCAGTTGCCATAATCGTTAGTGTCATTGTAGCGACGTCTGCTCCCGCAGTACTAAGGGTGGCAACCACTACCAGCCTTTACGACACCGAATTGTGGGATGCTCTGGAGCCCATATTTGAGCAAAGATATGACGTCGCCTTGCAGATAACAGCTAAAGGCACCGGTATGGCTCTGGAATTAGGTAAAAATGGTGATGTGGATGTAGTTACCGTCCATGACCCCCTTCAAGAGGCAGCATTTATAGCCGGTGGCTATGCTGTTGAAGCAGAAGGATATAATGGTACGGCGCGAGTCCCCTGGGCTTATAACTATTTCATCGTCATAGGCCCTGAGACTGACTCTGCAGGCATTAGTGGCTTGACTCCAGAAGAAGCCTTCCAAAAAATCCAGCAAGAGGGGGAGGCTGACCCGGAGACAGTTAAATTCGTTTCTCGAGGGGATAACTCGGGAACTCACGGCAAAGAAAAAGCCGTCTGGACAGCAGCCGGCTATAACTATACAACGGATATTCAAGGGACTGGAGCGACCGCTGGCTGGTATCTCGAAGCTGGGTCAAGCATGGGGGCAACACTGGTTATGGCTAACGAGAAAATTGCTTACACCCTGACAGACAAGGGAACCTTCCTTGCTTACCAGGGCGACTTGGATTTGGTGACCTTGGTAGACACAGGTGATATTATGCTCAATGTCTACACGGTGATCATCTGCAAGAACGGTAGCAATCCTGAGATGGCTCAGAATCTGGTAACTTTTCTCAGAGCACCCGAAATCCAGGCTTTAATCGCCGGATTTGGCGTGCCACAATATGGAGAACCACTATTCTACCCCTATGATCCAGAGATTTGCCAGTAATAATCTTAAAGAGAGGAGGTGCGACATGCCAGTCATAGCAGCGATAGTGAAGTGTAAAAAGTGCGGTGCTGAGGTAAGGTCAGACTGGAAGTTCTGCCCTAACTGCGCTGACAAGATTACCTGCACCGGCAAGTACGAAGCCTGTGCCAAGAAATAGCATATTAAAGCAGGTAGGAGCAATTGACTGAAATATGGCACGGCCTTACTAAGGCCATAGAACTCATAATCTCCCTCGACCCTGAGGTAATGGAGATAGCCGGAAGGTCCCTGAGGATTTCGGCGACATCTTGTCTTCTAGCTTCTCTGATCTGCCTACCACTGGGGAGTTTAATACATTCCCATCACTTCCGTGGGAAAAGGGCCTTAATAAATATCATCCAGACGCTGTTCAGCGTGCCCACAGTTGTTATTGGCTTGTTTGTTTTTGTGCTATTTTCCCGGGCCGGGCCACTTGGCGAGCTTGGCATACTTTTTACTCCCACTACCATGGTGATTGGGCAGATGATATTAATCACTCCTCTACTGCTTGGTTTGACCATTTCCGCGTTGAGCGGTGTAAGTAAGGAGATTGTGGATACCGCTACCTCGCTCGGTGCCAGCGGCTTTCAGACCATCTTGCTTGTGCTGAGGGAGGCAAGGTATGCTGTCTTGGCTGCTGTAATAATGGGTTTTGGCAGAGCTATATCGGAAGTTGGATGTGCTCTGATGGTCGGTGGAAATATCAGGGGAGCCACCAGAATCATTACCACAGCAATATCATTAGAGGCATCCAAAGGCGAGTTAGAGTTGGCAATAGCGTTGGGCATAATTCTTTTATTCCTGGCACTCATCATTAACATCGTCTTAAATAGGTTGCAGCAGAGGTAATTATGATAAGACCATCATCTTCAGTAATCGAAGTGACTGGCCTAACGCATAGCTATGGTGAGCGGGAGGTATTGAAAGGTTTAAACTTAGGTATTGGCAGGGGTGAAGTTTTCGCCCTGATTGGCCCGACCGGGGCGGGCAAAACAACGCTTTTACGTATTATAGACCTGCTGGAGGTCCCTGGCGCTGGGGAAATCTATTTTGACGGCAAATGCATCCCCCGGTCAGGGAAACAAAGATTGGAGATACGTCGTCGGATGTCATTTATACACCAGAAACCTCAGGTATTTAATTTGAGTGTCTATGACAACGTTGCCTGTGGCTTAAGATGGAGGGGAGAGGAAAAGGACAAGACTGCCGAGAAAGTTGACCATATCCTGGAAATGGTT
>JAOUFZ010000004.1 GCA_029857995.1 Dehalococcoidia bacterium | reverse complement strand
ATTGCCAAGGTGGCCGAACGCGAAACCAGACTGGGCAAGACCATGTTCACCACAGCAGAGGTCGCCTTTGTGAACCAGAAGGGCAACGTAGTGCTTAAAAGCTGGGCAACAATAATCCAATTCTAGTTCTTCGACTACTTTGTTTTTGGAGGAAAGATGGCTAAGCAAGTTTGTTATGAGGACGTTGAAGTGGGCACTGAGATAACACCATTGGCTAAGATTGCTACAACCCGTATGTTGGTCCAATGGGCGGGGGCATCGGGGGATTTTAACCCGTTGCATTATGACGAAGACTTCGCTAAGGCTATGGGCGTGGGTGCCCCTATTGTACACGGGGCACTTAAGCGTGCCTGGTTGGGACATTTGATGACTGATTGGATTGGAGAGGAGGGGAAACTCAGGAAACTGTCCTGCCAGTACCGCGGCATGGATTATCCCCGGAAAATGAAGACGATGGAAGAACCTCATGACGGCGAAACCTGGTGGTGCAAAGGCAAAGTGACCAAGAAGTATGAAGAGGGTGGCGAGAATCTTGTTGAGTGCGAGATTTGGGTGGAGAATGGGAAGGGAGAGAAGACAACACCTGGCTCAGCTCTGGTTGCCTTACCCACGCGGAAAAAGAAATAAGCGACAGCATTGTTTTTGATAGCTATCCGGAAGCAGTGTTCTGAAAATAGTGAATCAAGGTCGTGTTATTGAGAGAACGAATTCAAAGGAGGTAAAAATGGGAAGACTAGACGG
The DNA here is from genome assembly GCA_029857995.1 of Dehalococcoidia bacterium. Classification (GTDB taxonomy): domain Bacteria; phylum Chloroflexota; class Dehalococcoidia; order GIF9; family AB-539-J10; genus RBG-13-51-36. The sequence goes on along the minus strand of JAOUFZ010000004.1, from coordinate 26,196 downwards.
GAAAGTGGCAGTTATCACAGGGGCGGCGCGAGGCATAGGCAGAGCTGATGCTCTGTTGTTTGCGAAGGAGGGTGCCGCTGTTCTTGTGAGTGACATTGACGAGGCACCGCTTATGGAGGTGGTCAAGGAGATTCAAGCTGCTGGAGGAAAAGCTGATGGCTGTGCCGGCGATGTAACGAAGCTCGAAGACTGCCAGAAAGTCATGGACAAAGCAGCGGAGAAATTCGGCAAAATAGATATTTTGGTCAATAATGCCGGACTTACCAGAGATGCTTTGATAAACAGGATGACGGATGCCCAATGGGACATATGTGTCGATATCAGTCTCAAAGGGACGTTCAACTGTATTAGAGCAGCTTCGAAATATGTGATGAAGGCAGGACACAATGGCAAAATAATTAATGTGGCCTCCGTAGCTGGGCTGATGGGAAACATCGGCCAGATTAACTACTCTGCTGCTAAGTCAGGTCTTATCGGGCTGACCAAAACTGTAGCCAGGGAATGGGGACGATATGGTATTACCTGCAATGTCATTGCCTACGGCTTCGTAGATACACGGTTGACCAGAGAAAAAGAGACGCAGCAAGTAGAAGTAGCTGGAGAATCGGTGGGTATACCGAAAAAAATAAGAGATATGATGCTCCTTCAAGTTAAACCGATGACCCCTGAAGATGCTGCCAAGCCCGTTCTATTCCTGGCTTCAGATGATGCTGCTTTTATTACCGGACAGGTGCTGAACGTTTCTTCTGGAATTTATATGTAGGTTTAAGGGTTTGACTCTGTCGTGACCAAGTCTTTGTCGGATGTGATTTGGCACCTATTTGGAGATTGAGAAAGAACCTATAAGGAGTTTGATGACGGCAAAGAGGCTTGCAGGCAAAGTTGCCATAGTTACTGGTGCCGGACGAGGCATTGGCCGAGGGGAAGCCCTCGCTTTAGCGTCGGAAGGGGCTAAAGTAGTGGTAAATGATCTGGGAGGTGCCGTTAACGGTTCTGGGGCATCAACTTCACCAGCGGAAGAGGTGGTGGAAGAGATCAAGAAACTGGGTGGAGAGGCAGTTGCTAACTATGACTCGGTGGCGACTATGCAGGGCGGCGAGAACATCATAAAGACTGCCATAGACAGCTTTGGTAAGGTTGATATTCTGGTCAATAATGCCGGGATTCTACGTGACAGAATGCTGTTCAACATGAGTGAGGAGGACTGGGATTTGGTGCTAAAGGTGCACCTCTACGGTCATTTCCATACCATCAGGGCAGTGAGCCCCCTATTCCGCCAGCAGAGACATGGACGAATAATAAATACCTCATCTGTAGCAGGTCTCAATGCTACTACCTATGGGCAGGCTAATTACGGTGCAGCCAAGGAAGGAATCGTCGGCTTAACAAGAAAAGTGGCACGGGATATGGGCCGGTGCGGTGTGACGTGCAATTGTATTCGGCCCAACGCCGGGACCCGGCTCACCCTCAGCGACGAAATGAGAAAAGCTCGGCCAGACGCTATGGCCAGATTTGAGCAAATGAAGCCTGAAGACATTGCTCCTCTGGTGGTATGGCTCGCTTCTGATGATGCTGCTAATGTCAATGGACGGACATTTTTTGTAGAAAAAGGCCGAATTGGGCTCTATTCAGAGCCGGTGTTGGAGAAGCAACTGGTCAAAGTTGGCGGATGGACGACTGACGAGTTATTCATGTTCATGCCGGCAGCGATGACTAAGGACTTGGTAAATCCAGACCCACCGCAACCCAAGTAATTGCTCACTGCATGCAATCATCGGTGCTTTGGCTGGTTGTGTGAAAGTCTGGACAATAACAGTTGCTACTACAATTTGGTCTACCCGGCTGGGTAATGTGCTTTGTTGTTTGAATCATCGCTTGCATTGTCGTAAGGATAGAGGCACCGCACCTTGGACAATTAATTTCTGGGAAGGCAACAATGGACTTTAGATTGGGCGAGGAAGAACTGGCCTTAAAGGAGGAAATTCGCAAGTTTGCCGAAGCCGAATTACCTCCGGATTTGGTGCGGAACACTGTAATTGATGGTGAGTTCAGGGATTTTGAGTTCGAAATATCCATGTCCAGAAAATTGGCAGAAAGAGGCTGGCTCGTCATGAGCTGGCCAGAGAAGTATGGTGGGCGTGGTGCCTCTCTCTTGGAGCAGACAGTATACGAAATGGAGATAGCCTACTGGGGAATACCGGGGGCATGGATGGGCATAAGCGGGATACAGTGGGTGGGACCCTGCTTGATGATGTTTGGTACCGAAGAACAAAGGGAAAAGTTTTTGCCTTTGATTGCCTCAGGCGAAAAAGATGGTGTCTGGTGCACGGGTTACAGTGAGCCAAATGCCGGCTCAGACTTTGCCAATATCCGGACGCGGGCAATTCGAGATAGAGGTGACTATATAGTTAATGGGCAAAAAGTGTGGACCAGCGCTGCCCACCGGGCAAGATGGTGCTGGCTGGCTGTCAGAACAAATCCCAATGCCGCTAAGAAACATCAGGGAATCAGTATCTTTATTGTGGATATGAAGAGCCCAGGCGTTACAGTCAATCCTATTTTGAACTATTATGGGCGGCATCACTTCAATGAAGTATTCTTCGATAATGTGAGAGTGCCAGCTTCCAACTTAGTGGGAGAAGAGAACAAAGGCTGGTATTATCTTATGCAGTCACTGGCTTTTGAGCGACGCAGTATAGCGCCTACCACCTATGGTAGTTTAAAGAGGATTTTGGAAGACCTAGCTCAGTATGCTGCTCAAACTGAGTATGAAGGGCAGCCGTTGTCTAAGAATCCTCTGGTTCGGGCCAAGTTAGCTGACTTGGCTATCGACCTGGAAGTGCTGAAGATGTTCGCCTTTCAGCTTGCCTGGCGGATAACTCAGGGTCAGATTCCTGTTTATGAGTCCTCGAGGAACAAGATAATGGGTGATGACTTGATGAGACGGGGGGCTATCACTGGGGCAGAGATTCTAGGAATATATTCTCAAGCTGACCCGGATTCCGAATGGGCTAAACTCAATGGCGCCGTACAGGGTGCGTATCTCGGATTTCCTGGCCAGGCGATCGCAGCAGGTACTGCTGAAATTGAGAAAAGCATCATTGGGCAATTTAGACTGGGATTGCCCAAATCATATTGAATTTTTTTGGAGTAGACTTTTTGAGGGGTTATCATGGATTTTAGTTTTACGGAGGAGCAGGACATGCTGCGGATTTCGGCCAGAGATTTCCTGGCAAAGGAATGTCCTAAAGCTAAAGTCAGGGAGATGGCCAAAGATGAAAGGGGCTATGACGTGCAGATGTGGCACAGTATGGCAGAACTGGGCTGGATGGGGCTCGTCTTTCCGGAAGAATATGGTGGCATGGCTGCTAGTTTTATGGATTTGGTTATCTTGATGGAGGAGATGGGGAGAAATATCCTGCCTGGTCCGTTCTTCTCCACTATCGCCCTTTGTGCTCTGCCTCTACTTGAATATGGAAACAGCGAGCAAAAAACTGAGTTTCTGCCGCAAATAGCTAAGGGCGGGGCTATCTGGACTTTCGCTTTGGCCGAGTCGTCAGGCAAATATAAAGCTTCTGAGGTAAGACTTCGTGCTGTATTGAGGGGGACAAATTATGTTCTCGAGGGGCATAAGCTCTTTGTCACTGATGCCCATGTCGCTGATTATATCCTGGTGGTGGGCAGGACCGGAGACGGTGAAAGGCCCGAGGACGGAATCACCTTGTTTATGGTGGATGCCAGGGGACCAAATGTGAAGATGGAAACCATCCCGACTATAGGCGGCGACAGGCAATTCAAGGTCAGCTTTGATGGGGCAACGGTGCCCGAAGATAATATCCTGGGCACAATAGGCAAAGGCTGGGACATAGTGGACTTTATATTGCAGCGCGCTGCCGTGCTGAAGTGTGCCGAGATGTCTGGAGCGTGTCAGGCTGTCCTGGACATGACCAGTAGCTATGCCAAGGAGCGAATTCAATTTGACCGGCCCATTGGCTCTTTTCAAGCGATACAGCACAAACTGGCTGACATGTTGATTGATGTGGAGGCGGTTCAGTACTTGCTTTATCAAGCAGCGTGGGGAATAGGCGTTGGCTCGCCATCGCCATGGCAAATTTCCGCAGCGAAAGCTAAAGCCAATGAAGCTTACCAGCGAATTTGCATTGAAGCTATTGCTGCTCATGGGGCTATCGGATATACCATGGACCATGATATTGGTCTCTATTATCGTCGTGTCAAGGCCGCAGAATTTGCTGCCGGTGACACTGACTTGCACAGGGAAGTGATAGCCGCTGGACTGGGGCTTTAGTTTTGCCAGACAGAAAGGCTCCTTGACCCGGCGGATCCAAATCCCTTTTGCCCGCCCACACTCGTACAAGACGGAGCTGATAAGCCAAATATTCTAGCTGTGAATCTAGTCTCAACCGTCAACACCCGTGTCTTGGCTACCTCACCCCTGTAGAGTAAATTGAGAAGAAACTTGCAAAATACACTGCCCTGTGTTACTATGTGGGTACCTAGGGGTATTGACAAAACTAGACCATGGTGTTATACTTATCAGTTTGTGTTATGTTCCCATTCTCTTTTGGTCTTGTTACCTTAGATTTTCCCAGTTAATGCCTTCAAGAAGTTGTTTTGAACAATCGGGATCGTTTCCTCTATGCATAATCATAAGTTGCTGAAGTCTTTTGCCAAATTGCCTCAGGCTTTAGAAATACCCGACCTTATTCAGGTCCAACTTGATTCCTTTCGCTGGTTTCAAGAAGAAGGCTTGCGAGAGCTCTTTGAGGAAATATCTCCAATTCAAGACTATACTGGCACAAGGCTAGAATTGCATTTCGTTGATTATGAGTTTCGAGAACCCTCGCATTCTATTCCTGAGTGTCTTGAGCGGGGCCTGACTTATTCCTCCCCTATTCATGTCACTGCGCGACTGGTGGTTAAAGAAACGGGAGAGATCAAGCAACAGGAATTATACTTTAGCGATTTCCCTTTGATGACCACTGCCGGCACTTTTATTATTTCTGGAGTGGAGCGGGTGGTAGTCAATCAATTGACTCGTTTTCCTGGCGTTTATTTCACGTTAGAGAGAGACCCTTCCAGTGGGCGAGAATTATGCGTTGCTAAGCTTGTTGCTGAGCATGGGGCGTGGCTCGATTTTGACGCTTCTAATAGAGACGTAATTTCGGTCAAGATTAGCGGCAAACGGAAGATTCTGGTTACTACTTTGTTGCGTGCCATAGGCTTTGAAAGCGACGAGACGTTACTTTCTCTTTTTCAAGATGTGGATAACTCGCCCAACCATGCTTTCATCCGCTCTACAATTGACCGAGATCCCTTGATCAAAAGTAAGGCTGATGCTCTGTTAGATATCTATAGGAAACTATCTTCTGGCGAAGCTCCCAGTCTTAGCAGTGCTCAAGCCTTGCTGAATAATTTCCTGTTTAATCCTCGCCGCTATAGCTTGGGCAAAGTTGGTCGTTACAAGCTTAATAAGAAACTGGGTCTCAATATTCCTGGAAATTGTACTGGCTTAACCCCTGAAGACCTGGTGCAAATAGTCCGCCGTATTATTTCAGTTAACTTGGGCGATGAAGCTCCTGACGACATTGACCATTTAGGCAATCGAAGGGCTCAGGCGGTAGGTTTTCTAATACAGAAGCAATTTCGTATCGGCTTGTTGAGGTTGGAGAGAGCCATCAAAGAGCGGATGAGTATTCTCGGCCCCGAAGTGGCAACTCCCGCTGCCTTGATCAACATTCGCCCTGTAGCAGTCGCTGTAAGAGAATTCTTTGGCCGATCACAGCTATCTCAATTCATGGATCAGACTAATCCGCTAGCTGAACTAACTCACAAGCGTCGTCTTTCTGCTATGGGTCCTGGAGGTCTCTCGAGAAAACAGGCTGGGTTTGAGGTTCGTGATGTACATCACTCTCATTATGGCAGGATTTGTCCTATAGAAACGCCCGAGGGGCCAAACATCGGTCTTATTGGCTCTCTCGCTACCTACGCTACGGTCAACGGATTTGGTTTCATAGAGACACCATATCTCAGGGTCGTCCAGGAGGTTCCCAATAGTGTGGAGGAGTTGGTGGGAAGAACAATCGGGGAGGATGTAAAAAGTAAGGGCAAGCTCGTGGTCAAGGCCGGAACATCAGTCACAAAGAAGCTCGCACAAAGGTTATCTTCTCTTCGGGCGCGGAATATCAAGGTAGTTCCTTTTGTTTCCAGCCAGATGGTTTACCTGACAGCCGACGAAGAAGATCAATACGCCATTGCCCAAGCTAATGCTCCTGTTAATCGAAGAAATGAATTTATTTATGACAAGGTTGAAGTCAAGAGGGGAGACAAATATTTCAAGGAATCAGTGGACAGGGTAAGCTTCATCGATGTCTCACCCAAACAGCTATTCAGTATAGCTGCCTGCCTTATTCCGTTTCTTGAGCATGATGATGCTAATCGGGCTTTGATGGGCTGCAATATGCAACGACAAGCGGTGCCACTACTACGTCCGGAGTGTCCTTTGGTGGCCACCGGTATGGAAAGAGAGGTGGCTAAGTATAGTGGGCAGATGATATTTGCTCCTGACGACGGTGTGGTCACTTCGGCGACAAGCACACAAATTACGATTAAGAATGAAAATGGCGAAGAGCAAGTATTCAATTTAACGAAGTTCGCCAGAACCAATCAAGGGACGTGCATCAATCAGCATCCTATTGTGAGCAAAGATGACAAGGTTAAGAAAGGGGACGTGTTGGTGGATAGTTTTTCCCTGGATGGCGGGGCTCTCGCTTTGGGACAGAATGTCGTTTGTGCTTTTATGATCTGGGAAGGCTATAACTTTGAAGATGCCATCATCATAAGCAAAAGACTGGTTAAGGATGATGCTTATACTTCCGTTCACATTGAAAAGTATGAGATAGAGGAGCGTGATACCAAGCTTGGTCCTGAAGAAGTCACCAGAGACATACCTAACGTAAGCGAAGAAAGCCTGGCTAACCTTGACGAAATAGGTATTGTACGTATCGGGGCTGAAGTGAAGCCCAACGATATTCTGGTTGGGAAGATTACTCCCAAGGGTGAAACTGAACCTTCAGCGGAAGAAAAATTGTTGCGAGCTATTTTTGGCGAAAAGACACGGGAAGTTAAGGACAGCTCCCTCAGAATGCCATCCGGAGAGTGGGGAAGGGTGATCAGGATGGCACTCTTTTCTCGTGAGAACCATGATGAATTACCTGCCGGGGTGAACAAACTCATACAGGTGTGGGTTGCCCAAAAGCGCAAAATATCAGTGGGAGACAAAATGTCAGGAAGGCACGGCAATAAGGGGGTAATTTCCATAGTATTGCCTGAGGAAGACATGCCATTCTTGCCGGATGGCACGCCCGTAGATATTATCCTTAATCCTCTCGGCGTTCCTTCCCGTATGAACATCGGGCAGGTCTTGGAGGCTCATTTAGGTTGGGCGGCGCAGACGCTGGGTTTTAAGGCTCTTAATCCTATTTTTGACGGAGCTGATGCTCTGACTATCGAGAATGCCTTAGCCAAGACTTGGATAGCCTGGAAAGCCGGTGCTGTCAGCTTCAGCCCTGAAGATCCCGGAAATGCCAGGACCGATCTAGATAAGGTCGGAGAATGGCTTGCCAGTCATGGTTTCGATGCCGCGGAAATAATGGATGATGGATACGAAGGCGCGGCAAGAAGAGCCGCTCTCTGTCTATGGCTTGAGGAACTGGGCGTAGCTGATAATCATCAACTTAGAACTCTCAGCGATGGAGACTTGGAGCAGCTGACACAGAAAGTCTATAAAGAGCGAAGGCTCTATCCTCCTATTTTTGGCAAAATGGAACTTCGAGACGGGAGAACCGGCGAGCTGTTCGACAAGCCGGTAACTGTAGGCAATATATATATGATGAAACTGATTCATCTTGTTGGCGATAAGGTACATGCTCGTTCCACTGGTCCGTACTCGCTCATCACTCAGCAACCACTGGGAGGGAAAGCTCAATTTGGTGGCCAAAGGTTTGGTGAGATGGAGGTATGGGCGTTGGAAGGGCACGGCGCTGCTCATACGCTTCAGGAGATGCTCACAATAAAGTCGGATGATGTGATGGGAAGGGCTAAAGCTTATGAGTCTCTTGTTAAGGGCGAAGATATTCAACAACTGGGTATTCCGGAATCGACCAAGGTGTTATTTATGGAGCTACGTAGTTTAGGTTTTGCTGTCGAGCTACTTAGCGAGGGGGAAAATGTCTCAATTTGATGGCATTAACGGTATTCGAATAAGTCTTGCCTCACCGGAACAAATCAGGAGCTGGTCTCACGGTGAGGTGACTAAGGCAGAGACAATAAACTACCGCACTTTGAAACCAGAAAGAGATGGTCTATTTTGTGAGAAGATTTTTGGCCCTGTCAAAGATTTTGAATGCCACTGCGGTAAATATAAAAAGGCAAGATATAAGGGCGTTATTTGTGATAAATGTGGTGTTGAGGTGGCTCATTCCAGTGTGCGCCGGGAACGCACGGGACATATAGAACTGGCTGCACCAGTTACGCATATCTGGTTTGTTAAATTAGTACCCAGTCGGCTGGGGCTGCTCCTGGATCTTTCTCCACGAGACTTAGAGAGCATCATCTATTTTGCTCGCTATATAGTCATCTCTGTGGATCAGGAGGCCAAAGAGAAGAATCTTCGCAAACTTGAGGAAGAGTGGGGTCGAAAGATTGCTGAGCATGAGGAACGCCTGAACAAGAAGATCGAAGAATTGGAAGCCAAAGACATGGAGGAAGAGCCTAAGATACAGGAGGTGAACGAGCTTCGTGGTAGATTTGTAGAAAAGAGGGCAAAACTGGAAGAAGAGCTAAAGACAAGCATTGCCGAGTTGGAGGGTCTTCAGCCGAAAAAATTGCTTAACGAAGAAGGATGCAGAAGACTTAAGGATAGGTATGGTGACATTTTTGAAGCTGGCATGGGAGCCGAGGCTATTCTACAGGTGTTGAAGCAAATGGATGTGGATGCTTTACATCAGCAGCTTCATAACCAAATCCTTAGCACCTCGGGGGGATACCGCAAAAGAGTCAGTCAACGGCTGCAATTAGTTGAAGCTTTTAAGCTGAGTGGAAATAAACCTGAGTGGATGGTCTGGACTGTGCTTCCTGTGTTACCTCCGGCGCTTCGTCCTATAGTGCAGTTGGATGGTGGTCGATTTGTGATTAGTGATCTTAACGACCTGTATAGAAGGGTTATTAATCGCAACAACCGTCTCCGCCGTCTAATGAAGTTGGGTGCGCCGGAAATAATTATTCGGAATGAGAAACGTATGTTGCAGGAAGCTGTTGATGCTCTTGTTGACAATGGGCGAAGAGGGCGTGCAGTTGTGACTGGTAATAAGCACGCCTTGAAATCTCTTTCTGACATTCTGAAGGGCAAACAGGGACGTTTTCGACAAAACCTTCTTGGTAAGCGCGTGGACTACAGCGGTCGCTCGGTCATTGTTGTTGGCCCTAAGCTCAAACTTCAGCAATGTGGTTTGCCACGCTACGTTGCTTTGGAGCTGTTTAAGCCCTCGGTTATGCACAAACTGATAATAAATGGGTATGCCAATAACCTGAAAAGTGCCCGGCGCTTGGTGGAAAAAGGTAGCCCTGAAGTTTGGGACGCACTGTATGAAGTAGTCAAGGAGCGTCCTGTATTGCTTAATCGTGCTCCCACATTGCATCGGCTTAGCATTCAAGCCTTTGAACCCGTGTTAATCGACGGTAATGCTTTTCAGCTCCACCCCTTGGTTTGTACCGCCTTTAATGCCGATTTTGATGGCGACCAGATGGCAGTTCATGTGCCATTGTCCAGGGCTGCGGTGAAGGAATCCAGGGAGCATATGCTTAGTCCTTATAATATGTTGCTACCAAGTTCTGGTGAGCCTGCGACAACACCCACCCTGGATATGGTTCTGGGTTGCTATTATCTTACTATTTCAAAGCCCGAAGCCAAAGGGGAAGGGAAATTTTTTAGCAGTTTTGACGAGGCTAAGTTGGCTTACGAACTGGGCATTATCGAACTTGGTGCCGAAATTGTTGTGCGAGATCCTTCGCTTCGTTCAGATGGGGGGAGGATAAATACTACAGTGGGCAGGATTATATTTAGTGATGCCTTGCCTCCGCAACTTCGCTTTTACAACAAAACAGTAGATAAGGCTTCCTTAAGAGTATTAGTCGCTGATTGCATTGGTCTATTGGGTAATGAAGGTACTGCTGGTGTTCTCGATAGACTTAAGGAATTGGGGTTTGACTATGCTACAAAGTCGGGCATTTCCATCGCTATGGATGATATTGAAGAGCCTCCAGGTAGGGTCAAGCTTCTTAAAGAGTCCGATGAAAAAGTTAGCCTTATCGAGGACCAATTTAACCGTGGCTTGATTACTGAGGATGAAAAGTATGAAAGCACAGTTCAAATGTGGATGGAGACTACAGATAAGGTTGCTGAGGATATGTCCCGGGCGCTAGATCCTTATGGTAGTGTTTACATGATGGCTACGTCGGGTGCCAAGGGGAATATTTCTCAAATTAGACAAATGGCAGGGATGCGCGGATTGATGACCGACCCCTCAGGAAGGATAATAGATTTTCCCATTAAATCGAGTCTACGTGATGGGCTGACACCCATGGAGTATTTCATTTCTACCCATGGTGCTCGTAAAGGGTTAGCTGATACTGCCTTGAGGACATCAGATAGCGGATATCTTACCAGGCGCCTTGTCGATATAGCTCAAGATGTCAAGGGAACTGAAACAGATTGTGGTACCACCGAGGGGGTATGGATACTCCGGCAGACTACAGATGTGTCCCTTCCCCCGTTTGAAAACCGGATTACTGGCTACTTGGCGGCTAGCAAGATTGTTGATCCAGCTACAAATGAAGTCATTGTCGATCGTAACGAAGAGATTGACGAAGACAAGGTGCGCCGAATTATGAGCACCAATATCAGCCGAGTGCATGTGAGGTCGGCTCTTACTTGCCGGTCTCGATTTGGCGTTTGCCAAAATTGTTATGGAAGGGACTTGGGGAAGAAGCAATTGGTGAAGATTGGCACCGCTGTAGGAGTCATTGCTGCCCAAAGCATCGGCGAGCCTGGAACTCAGCTTACTCTGCGCACTTTTCATACAGGGGGCGTGGTAGGTGTGGATATTACCACCGGACTGCCTCGTGTGGAGGAGCTTTTCGAGGCCAGGACACCGAATGGCAGTGCTATCATTTCTGAGATTGATGGTACTGTTGACGTAACCAATACTGATGGCACTAGCGTCGTCAAAGTGATTAGCTCTGAATTCTATTTGGATGAATACCCGATACCAACGGGAGCGGAGGTGGTTGTAACCGACGGGCAATCGGTGGACGCTGGTAGCATCCTATTTTCTCTGCCAGAGAAGACCAGCAAAAGGAAGTCTAGCAAGAAATTGCCGGCTGTTAGCCGTGGCAAAGCGGGGCAATCTCTTTCTGTAGCAGCTAGAATGGCTGGCCAGGTCGTTATTGAGGGTGACCGCGTTTATATTAAGTATGAAGAAAGGGAAGAGAGGGAATATAGCATCCCTCGCGGTACATATCTCCTCATTCAGTCGGGGGACAAGGTCAGAGCAGGTGATAGGCTTACCAGAGGTCCTGTCGATCCTCATGACATCTTGCGTATCACGGGAAAGGATGCAGTCCAGCAGTATCTGATTGATGAAATACAAAAAGTATATCGTATACAAGGGGTAACCATACATGACAAGCATATTGCTGTGATTGTTCGGCAGATGTTAGGCAACGTGAGAATTGTCTCCTCAGGAGATACGAAACTCCTGCCTGGTGAGTTAGTCGGCCGGTTTGACTACGAGGACATAAATGCCAAGGTGTTGGCTGAGGGCGGTGAGCCGGCAACGGCGCAAGCTGCGTTTCTTGGAATAACCAGAGCTAGCTTAAGCAAGGATAGCTGGCTGGCAGCCGCTTCTTTCCAGGAAACTGGCCGTGTGCTTGTTGACGCTGCGATCAAAGGCAAGGTAGATGGGCTGCGTGGCCTCAAGGAGAACGTTATTCTCGGTAAGCTCATCCCGTCGCGGGTCCTCTATTTGAATCCTGACGATGAAAAGAAATTGAAGAAGGGAAGCGTGGAGGAGAAGGAGACCCCGAGCTTAGAATTAGCGAGTCAGTAAGAATCCCCCGGTTTAGAATCGGGCCAAGGGGCAGTGATGCGGCTTATTTCAAGTAAGGTAGCCACAGAGGATCGCTCCATTGATTTTGACCTTCGTCCCAGACGTCTAACTGAATTCATAGGTCAAGAGAAGATTAAGGATAACCTGAAAATAGCCATTCTCGCTGCCAAGGGCAGAGGCGAGCCACTAGACCATATCATTCTTTACGGTTCCCCCGGTCTGGGAAAGACTACCCTCGCGTACATCATCGCCGCTGAGATGGGAGTTGATATCAAGGTTAGTTCGGGGCCGGCCATAGAACGCACTGGAGACTTAGCAGCTCTTCTTACTAATCTGCATGAGGGAGATATCCTTTTCATCGATGAGATACACCGGCTCAACCATACCATAGAAGAAAAACTCTATCCGGCAATGGAGGATTTTGTTTTTGACATCTTTCTAGGGAAAGGTCCATCTGCCAAAAACCTGCGGTTAAGTTTGCCACACTTTACTTTGATAGGGGCTACCACGCGGCTGGCTCTACTGAGTCCTCCTCTCCGCGATAGATTTGGGGTGCCATATCATCTTGATTTCTACAATGAGGCAGCAATACAGGGGATTTTGGAAAGGTCAACAAGTATCCTTAAGGTGAAAGCAGAGAAAGAGGGACTTGTCCCGATTGCCCAGCGTGCCAGAGGCACTCCTCGAGTGGCCAATCGTCTCTTGAAGAGAATAAGAGATTATGCTCAGGTCATGGCAGATGGGGTTGTCACCAAGGCAGTGGCTCTGGAAGGACTTTCAAAGCTGGAGATAGATTCTGTGGGTTTGGATGACATAGACCATAGAGTTTTGCACACGATAATTGACAAATTTGATGGTGGTCCTGTGGGTCTAGATACTATTGCTGCTTCTGTTAACGAGGATGCTGATACTATCATGGATGTTTACGAGCCGTACCTTCTTCAGTTAGGTTTTCTGGAACGAACACCTCGTGGCAGAGTAGCTGCCAGGCTTGCTTATGAACATCTGGGGCTGCCCTATAAGAGGGATATCCGGTCCCAACCTGGCTTGTGGACTCAGAAAGAGGACTAGGTTCGGCTGTTCCTAGCTAATCGCAGGAATCTCTGAAATCCCAAGTACCAAATCCTGAACAGGTCCAGAATCTAATGTGGTTTTGGAAATTTGAGACTTGAATCTTGAGATTGTTTAAGATTTAGGATTCTGGATTTTCGGTTGTTTCAAGGGACTATTCGTAGGCCCTAGCCTGCATCCACATAGGGATGGCAAAGGCGAATAACGAAAAGAGCAATATCAGCCAACCCCAGGAATTAATGTTCCCTCGGCTTGCCATGGTTACCGAGAGTAAGATTACAAGAGGTGGAATTAATAAACTAATAATTTTATGCCTGCGCGGCTTGAGGCGGATGAAGGCGATAGTTGCTCCTGCCAAAGCAATAAAACTAATAACTATCCAAAGTGCATTTGTTTGCAAGCGTGCTATCCAGTCACTTGCCAAAAGCTCATTTCCTCTGCCCAGGGATGAAAACCAACTGAATGTCACAAGCATAGGGGCTAGCATCAGTGATGCGTATAGCCAATCCCGCCTTGCAGTTTGTCTCACTATATGGATAAAAACAAAAAGAGCCAAGGGGATATAGATGAGCGCTGCTATCCAGCCCCAACCTTGGGGAAGGGAAAGAAGCAATATCCCGGTAACTACTACTGGCATAAGATAGTATCCTAACCAGGGGAAAAGCCATATTGGCTTACCTCGATGCCAACCATAAATTGCTATGCCAACGGTTAGCGCTAATATAATTGACACGTAGACGATATTCTGCCAGTAATATGAAGTGAAGAGCAAGGCAACTAAGAGGTGAGGCGAGGCGCTGAGAAGCGCTTCTTTCCAGCTACCTTGAGCATGTGTTTCATAGATTTGCTGGGCAATTAATTCAGGGGAGCCCAGAGATTGTACTGCGATCTTACTTGCTTCCTCTCTACTTAGCCCCTTTTCTTCTAGCTCCTGAGTCTTCTCCTCGAGATGCGTGTAAAGCTCCTGAGCCACGCCGTCCCTTATAGTCCGATCAATTTGGAGACTAGCTTTGAACCTGTTTAGGTAATGGCTTATGCTACTCACTATTCTGGTCCTACGTTGTTTCCGCTTGTATGACTGCTTTAACTGCCGTAGAGAAATCCTGCCATGTAGCCAATCTTTTCGCTAGGACCTGCTGTCCATTTTCAGTTATGTAGTAGTAACGTCTCTGCTGTCCATTGGGCAGTATTTGCCACTTACCCGTGATAAGGTTGTCTCGCTCCAGCCGGTGGAGAGCGGGGTAAAGAGTACCTTCCTTAAACTGAAAATACCCGTTACTCCTTTTCTGCAGTTCCTTTACTATCTGGTAGCCATAGGTAGGCTGACGACTAATTAAAGAAAGCAATAGGGAATCCGTATTTCCCTTTAACAGTTCACGCCCGTAGTTCATCCCTTCACCTCATTGAACATGTTACCTCGGTTTCACTATAGCATTGCCTATCTAGTGTGTCAATACCGGTGACGATAATGATCTTTTTGCGGTTGCCGCGGTGGATTCTAGTCGCTGGAATTTCTTTTCAGGCACAAGTATAGCGGTAGTAAGGATCATTGCTCTATTCTTTGGTGCTCATGGAAAGGCTAGTCGCGAGGAAATAAGACATGCTTTCAGAAAGCTCGCTATGAAATATCTTCTTTCCAGCTATTATTCGCCATGTCACTATCCTCCTATAAGAACTCTGAGTGGCAGAAGGGGCTGAGCAATGTTGCCTTCAGCCAGCCCCCTTTGCTTATTTTGAACGCCGCGGCGGTGACTCTTATCGTATTCGAGTTCAGTCTTCGGCGATGCGGATACGTAGTCGCTGGGCATCGGTATTCACCGGCGTGGCATTGTCACTTACCTGTATCGTGAAGTTGTAGTTGCCTTTCTTGGTTGGAGTCCCCGAGATGACTCCGCTTGCAGTGTCTATTGCAAGCCCATCTGGCAGGTTGCCTTTGGCAATACTCCATGTATATGGTGGCGTGCCACCCAACGCCACAACAGTGGCATTATAGGCAGTCTCCTCTACCCCATCCGCCATATTCATGGTGGTAATGATCAAAGTCTCGTTCGCGGCAATGGTAATAGTGTACCGTTGGGTATCGCTTTTTATTGGTGTTGAGTTATCAGACACTTTTGCAGTAAAGGTGAAATCGCCGCTAGCCGTTGGCACTCC
Source organism: Dehalococcoidia bacterium (assembly GCA_029857995.1). GTDB lineage: Bacteria > Chloroflexota > Dehalococcoidia > GIF9 > AB-539-J10 > RBG-13-51-36. The sequence continues at coordinate 10,786 of JAOUFZ010000004.1, read as the reverse complement.
ACAAATGATTCCGGTAACCGAATCCAGAGTTAAATCGGCTGGTAAAGTCCCCTTGTCGATGCTCCAGGTGTAAGGGGTGACTCCACCGTCAGCCGTAAGCGTAGCATTGTAGGAGACACCAACGGCACCGTTTGGCAGAGACGGTGTCGAAATCTTTACGTGCTTTGTACCTGGCTCAATTGTCTGGGGTGTCGTCATACTCAACTTAATCACCGGTTTGAACATGATTTGACCAGAACCAGCTACATTGACTGATTTCTCAGCATCGAAATCAAAGAGGAGCGCTGTTGTCTGCCCTTCGACAATATCAAAAGGACGGACGAACTTCAGTTTGCCGCTCGGGAGGATGACGTCCTGAAGGTCGCCGTCACCCAGTTTGACCTGCAAATTGCCTATCGTCATCCTGATTTGAGTATACTTACCAGGTTCAAGCTCGGTAACCGCCAGGACCTCTTCAATTCCCTGAATTTGAAGAAGATCGAATGTTTCGTTTCCGGCGAGAATATCCAGCGGCAGCCAACCTGCTTCTTCATTCGTGGAGTTAGTAGCTGATTGCTGTTGCTCCTGTTGAGCTGCAGCCTTATGTACTTCAACACTTTCTACCGTGACCATTATGCTGGTGACTTCTTCTTCAGGCGGGGCATCAGTAACCATTATCTGTAGAGTTCCTTTGGCTTGCGCAGTTTCAGGTGCGGGATAGCCGCCCACCAGCATTACGACCATGGCCAGAGCCGCCACTATTGTCACAATTAGAACACTGATTTTCATTGTTTGTTCCTCCTTTCCGTGTATCGTTCCTGCTTCTAAATATTAATAACGACAAAACAAGAAAAGTGTCAGGTGAGATTGATTGCGAGTGCGAAATGCAGGCTCGGGATAGCCAGAAAATATTGCCTCGTGTCTATCCCTTTGCCTTCGTCTGACTTTTACTCGAGCGGCTTTTGCTCCTGTCGGGTCCCACTGTCACCGATCTGGGGCTTGAGGATGTATTTTCCGTTATTACCGGTCGCCACTACGGTAATATCGAAGGTAAATCTGGTAACCGTATCAACTGTAACCTCGAACGGCATCGATATATGCAGTTTGCTGCTTGGCAGCTTCACATCTACAATTTGCCCGGTTGACTCTAGCTTGCCCGTGACTTCGCTAACATAGATGTATACCTGTGAATACTGCCCTGCCGGGGCATTACCGCGCCAGATTTCCTGAGACTGTTCTCCCTGAAGCCGAGTAAGATCCACTGTTTTTGTCTCGGGCGTAAACTCGAACCGTTTCACTGAACCCGCAGCCTGCAGTCCCACTCCGGAAATTGTGACGTTAAGGCTTTCAAAGTCACCGATATCGTTGGGCTCATCGCTGATGAGAAAAGCGAAATTACCATCAGGGCTGGGTACGAGCATCGGCGGGTTGAGTATGGGTTGTATCATCAGAATACCTACGATAGCCAGGACTAATACTGCAATTGTCGCCCAGGCTGCAGACCGGGGAATTGCCCTGAAGAGCGACAAGACTGGTGTCACTCGCCGCTGTTTGCCGAGAGTTGCGTAGAACTTCTGTCTGGCTGCTCTCTTGGTATCAGCGGATGGCGTAAAAGTGTAGGTCTTCTGGACATCATGCATAGACTGGAGCAGAGGTCTTAGCCTTTCTGAATATGCTGGGTAATCGGACAGACAATCTGCCGCATTGTCCCCGCGGTTAATGCGGTCTATACATTCATCCAGTATTCGGTCAAAATCTTCAGTCATCATTTCTCCACTCCCATGATCCCACGTAGTTTTTCTATAGCTGCTCTCTGCATTTCGCGCACTGCACCATCACTCTTGCCCAAAATGCCACCCGCTTCTTTGGAAGTGAGCCCCCCAAAGAAACGAAGGTTTATAACCTCTCTCTGTTCTGTGGTGAGCTGCTTCATAGCCTCGGTAACCCGCTCAAACTCAATGTTTTTCTGGGCGGTATCTACGGGATTGTCATTTCCCACTAACACTACTGAGTCAGTTGGCAGTGTCCTGCGTTTGTCCATCTTTCTGAGATAGTCTACAGTGAGGTTATGGGCAATACGGAACAGCCACCCCTGCATCGGAACGCCCTGCTCTCGGTAGGAGTTTAGGGACTTCAGTGCTTTCAAAAAAACCTCTCCTGCAATATCCTCAGCTTCTTCTTTGTTGCCGATATGGACGTAGACATAACGTGCCACCTTGTCGTAATACTCCTCGTACAAATCGGCAAGACGGCTTTCATATTCATTTATCGTAGGTATATCTTTTCGATTACCTATATTCATGCACTTGCCCCGGTTCCATTATATTCTATCAGGCGTCCCGGCGACCGTGACACGAATTAGTTATTTTGCCTACTTTATAGAACGAAACTATGCATATAATGTCAGCTTATCGTGAGCACCAGTCTTTTGCTTCTCAGTTCAAAAACATTCTCTTCAATGAGTAATTAATCTCGCTAGGACACTGGTGTTGTGATAGAATAAGCTCGTTAAGGGACGGTTTACCAATTAACACAACCGTTCTATTTTATACATAAAGAGACCTTTTGGGGACATCGGGCTTATAATTAAGGTTTAGCAGATATGGGTGCTTTTGAAGATTTTGCTGAGGTAGTAAAGCAGACAGAGACCATGCAAGCTCTCTTCCAGAGCCTGGAGAAGGAGCCGGCGAAGCTCTTGGCCGCTATTTGCCGTGAGTACGAAGTGACTAACAAAGCAGTGCCTGATCATCACCTTAATCTGAGTGGGTACTTTGGTGAGGCAATTTTACGGGCATTGATATTAGCAAATCTAATCACCCGGGAACGAGAAGACAGGTTTGCTCTCTACGTCTACAAGCCGACTGAAGCGGGGCTTAAGTATTACGGGGCCATGCTTAAAGAAAAGAAAATCTAGTGCATAAACTCATAGATACTCATGCCCATCTTGACGAACTGCAAAATCTCGATTCGATGCTCGGGGCAGCTAGAACAGCCGGCGTTATTGCCGTAGTGGCTGTGGGATCAAACCACCAGTCGAATATAAAAACGTTGGAAATATCGCAAAAACGTGGCTATTTCGTCTATCCTGCTTTGGGTTTGCATCCCTGGGAGCTAGCTAATCTGGGGCCTTTTGAGATAGATGATAATTTGCGGTTTATTGAGCAAAATATTGCTTCAGCGGTCGCTGTTGGTGAAATAGGTCTGGACTATGACAAGAGGGTGTTGAAGGTAGCGTCCAAAGAATTGCAGCAAGAAGTTCTTGGTCGACTTCTGAACATCGCCAGGAAATATGCTAAACCGGCGATAATTCACAGTAGGTACGCATGGAAGGATGCACTGAGCCTGGTTCAGGATGTTGGCATAGATAGAGCTGTTTTTCACTGGTTTACTGGCTTTTCCAGTGTTCTTAAGGATATAATTGACGGTGGCTATTTTGTTTCGGCCACGCCCGCTGCTGAGTATCATGAAGAGCATAGGAGGGCAGTGAAAGAAGCACCTTTGCAAAGACTACTTCTGGAGACAGATTGCCCGGTGACTTATGGAAGAGAAGCACGGTATGAGTCCCAGCCCATTGATGTTCTAAGAGGGTTGAAAGCCGTGTCCCAGCTTAAGGGTGTTGAGGAAGCCATAATTGCTGAACATACAACGAGAAATGCCATTGGATTCTTTTCTCTTGATATAGAGATTCAATTAAGGAGGTCAGACCCATGATACAACCAGTTGTAGGTGAGGACAACTTTCAGAAAACCGTTTTGCAGGCGAAGTCGCCAGTTATGGTAGACTTCTGGGCACAATGGTGTGGTCCTTGCCTGGCTACCGCCCCAGTTTTGGAGGAATTGGCCAAGGAATATGCCGATAAGATAGACTTCGCCAAGGTAGATGTGGATGCAAACGGTCCTTTGGCCGCCAAGTATGGAATAGCTTCTATTCCCACTATGATTGTATTCAAAGGCGGGCAGCCTGTTCAGCAAGTTGTTGGCTACAAGCCCAAGAAGGAACTTAAGAAGGTATTAGATGGAGTTCTTGAGGGATAAATGATACGCTAGATCTACCCACGAGAGTCTTGCAATTTTCGTGGAACACGGTGCTTCTGAAGTCAAGTCGACTGGGGCCTCAAAATATACCGCGAGCGTAACAAATCGCAGGGCTTTTGGAGTTAGTTCACCTCTTATTAAATCCACACAGACGGGGCAAAGAATTCGTGGATGGAATCAAATTCCTCGGGCAGAAGTGCTAATATAACAGGGGGAATCCCCCCACTAAAAATCTGGCTATTATCGATTGATTGATAGTTGCCTGCATGTCCGGGTAAAACTTGACGACGATAGCCAGGACGGCAGCACATAGCAAGCCGCCTATAACGACGCCAAGGACACAGCCCACAAGCTTATCCAGCCAACCAAGTGCGGCGAAGTTGACCAGCTTGGCCAGGAGCCAGCCTATCACACCAGCTACAACCAAAGTAGCTATTGCGATGATGGCGTAGGCAGCTATGTTGCCCCAGATGGCAGCGGACGGGAAAAGCAATGCCGCAAGCTCGTGGTAATAGCGACCGGCTAGAAATATGCCACCTATTAAGCCGGCAATGCCAAATACTGTCCTTATCAGTCCTTGCCGCAAGCCTGCAATACCCAACCCAGCTAGCACAACTATTATTATTATGTCCAACCAATTCATTGCTCGCCCCTCCAATCATCTATTCTATCATAAGATAACTGCAAGTTCGCCCAATGCCCTTTTCGACTTCATAATGCTTGAGTATAGGAATAATTTCACTCTTTGTTTCATCCATTTGTCTCTGTGAAATGGCCTGTTCACCTCAGATGAGCAATTGACCAAAGTGCCGAAGGCACGAAGCGAGGTACGCTCTGTTATGGGAAGAAAAGTAATCTTGTTTGATACCTGCCCTGATTGCTCATCGTTGCGCTGGCTCACAGATTTTCGCTGCACCTGTCCCGATCTCTCTCCACTCGATCCTTCTGACGATGATTTTCAGCAGGCAGAAATCAGTGGAGCCTGGACCATCGGGGAAATGTTCGTATAAATCGAATGGCGCCAGGCTCCACACTCTTTTTTTCTTTTCTACATCTGGGATTATCAAGGCTTCACCGATGACGCTGACGGCCTTATCTCCGTCAGGCGGTTCCACAAAAGCAAGACAAATCTTGGGATTCTCCCGCAGTTGTTTTACCTTTCTGGAAGTGCTTCGGGTCGTTACCCAGATAGACATATCGTCTTCGACTACCGGTGAGACTGTACGGACTCTTGGTTGGTCACCATCGCAGGTGGCGAGATTCGCATGGAGAAAATTGTCTTTCATTATGGACACGATTCTCTGTTCATCGGATAGGCTCATATTATTGCCTCCTTTCTTTGGGCACTCTGCCCAGCGTTTCCGGCATAAAAGAGTTCCCGAAGGTCACCGAACGATTTGGGTGAGTATAACAAGGCGTGAATTCGTCATGCAACGTCATGTGAAGCTGACGGTTCTTACTGCAATCCATAAACCGACCTCGGCGCCAGGTATTGCGGGAACCTATCCAATAATGCCCGGCGAACAAGGTAGCACATATGGCAGGCGTCAACATACTCAGCCTCATGCGGGACGTCGTAGTCTTTAGCCAGGCGAGCGGGTCCTCCGTTGATCGAAGGTCTGCAGATTGGGTGCGAATCAGCGTCATACTGCTTGATTATCCTTGATAGTGGAACATCCCACATATTACCCATACTTAACCCTTGACAGAGATGGATGTTGCCATATGCATCGAGGTGCACCCTCTTGGGATCTCTAAGGTCCTCGTGAGGGCATTCTGTGAATTCTTCCCACGGTCTCCGGGGCAGCCCTTCTATCAACTTCTCAACTGCTCTCCCTCTAAACACGGCGCAACCACCAATGACCGGTTTCCCTTTGACATGCTCCTTGTCAACACCTTCTTCAACTGTGGGCTTATCAATACAGATAGATCCACAGGGCATGCCTAACTTTCTCGTGGCATTCAAGGCATGTTTGGCAGGACTTGCTTTCTTGTCTTCATAATGAAATTCATCATCGCTTATGCTTATATCGGATAATCCCAAATCGCGAAGCGGCTTCAGCCACAGTTCTGCATCCTCTTCTGACGTTGCCCAGTATGCGTTAGTTACTAATCCAATTTTGAATCCCATGCTATGAGCCATCTTAATGCCCTCATACATTAGTGGATAGAAGAGAAACGGCTCACCACCTTCAAAGTATATCCATTCTATTGTTTCGATCTTGGCTAATTCATCAAAGACTCCCTTCATCTGGTCCAGTGTAAAGGTTCCCTTTGCCCTTGGGCTGCTATAAACGAAACAATGATCACATTCTGAATCGCATTTATAGCTCAAGAGAAAATGTATTCCTGTTAGCATTCCACTACTCCTATGAACTCAGTTGCGCATTGCCAATTCTCTATGACTCAAGTATATACAAGTCTCTTTTTGTCTGTTACCAAGGTGATTTAGCTTTATCGAACCCTCCCACGCGACACATTGCGTAGTCTGAATCCTTCTAAAATTCACACTTCTGTTAACCTTCGCCACATTCAAGCCTGTAGTCGCAGTAAGAGCACATCCATGAGGGGCATTTGGGGAGCTGCAGTGGTGATGTCGCCTTTTCCAGAAGCTCAAGCCGGCGTAATGCTTCAGCTTTAACAGCATTCAAATTCCTGAAGTTTACATCATAGACCATCAGCTTGGCATCCTCTTTGGGGACCTTAACATAGTAGAGCAGCAGCCTGCCTTTCGTGTTCTCTGTTAAGGCACAGTCAAATCCCAGCCGGAGGAAGTAATGAGGAAATGCTCTGGGCAAACGTTCTCTCTCCACCAGTGAAGAAAATTTTGGGTCGCGCAGGATGGTGGGCAAGTTCTGCCAGATTTGGACGAGGTCAATTAGTGGCGCATGCTTCACAGGAATCCTCTGCGCTTCGCCCGGGGCGCCGTAGCGTAATGAATCGCGGAGAGCATTGAGAAAGCCACGCTCGTCCATGGAACGAAGATACTGTTTTTTTTCTTCCTTGACCTCTTCACTTGGAGCAATTTCCTGCAACTTAAGGCGCTCAAAATATGCTTTGCGGGGGAAAACAATATCGTTGATGCCAAACAGCTGAGATGGTTGAGCCTCAGCCATCTTGCTGAGGAGTTGCTCGCAAGTTGTGCTATCGACACAAATTTCCCCGGCTAACTCAGCTATCTCCTGCGATGCTGGCACCGATGTGGTCGCGCAGTCGCATACCTGCGAGTAATCGCATTGCTTGTTGAACCACGGGCAAACGGGAAGATCGCTGGGATCGTTGTCAATGAGTGCTTGCACCAGGAGGTCTCGTCTTCGTCGCATTTCTTCTCGAATTGCTTTCAGGTCGGGGAAAGAAACGTGATAGACAACCAGAGGAGAAGTCGAAGGCGATTCCTCCACGCGGCGCTGATAGATGATGATTTCTCCCTCGTGGGCATTGACCATAGCGCAGTACATGCCCAATTGCTCGATATAAGTTGGCCTGTATTTCAATAAATCCTTCGTGTCTACAGGCGTGGAGGTTGTCTTGACCTCTACGGGAATTTTCTCGTAGATATCAATCTTGCCCACAATACCCTCGGCTTCTACAAATTGCTCCAGGTATTCTTCGCTGGATACGGCTGAACCGAAGGTCTTGTGAAAGCCGGTGCCGGCCCACATAAGCTGCTGCTTCTCCAGAGGCGGGACGATTTCGGGATACTTTCTCCTGAAGTAGGCCTGTTTGAGGTTAAGTAAGTCGGTTACGGAGATGCGATATGGAGGGCGGCGCGTCTTTAAGCTTTGCATTAAAGCTTCCTTGACCGAGCGGTTCGCCTCAATGCGGGAAACATAAGATGCGATGTCAAAGTCGCTCACTTTTCAACCCCTTTCACTGCCAGGCCCTCAGGCGCCTGAAGGCTTCAAGCTTCTCCCTATCTCCGATCTTGGCTTTCTCCACTGCTTGAGCTAAGAATTGGATGCTGCTATCGTAGGTCTTCCTGTCCACAGGATAAGGATGGCCATCCTTGCCGCCATGGGCAAAGCTATAGCTCGCCGGGTCACGCAGGCTGACCGGTGTCTCATAAACCAGCTCTGAAATAAGACTCAAGGCGCGGAGCGTTTTGGGCCCTACGCCCTCAAGGGCTAGCAGTGATTCAAAGTTCTCTGGTTTATGTTCATAAGCTGTGAGGAAAATCTTGCTCAGCCTGTCAGGGTGAATATCTTTCAGGCTGATGTAAGGTCGCTGGGGCAAGTTTAAGGTCTTTAGCCTGTTTAGCTGGCCGACAATTTTATCTGGCTTCTCTTCAGCAGCAATATGAACAATGATCTCTCTACCCTTTGCACTCTCCAGAGCTACTAGATTCAATGCTTCCCCCTTGGCCTGGGAACAGATAGCCGCCTCGGGCTCACAGACAAAGTCAGTGACCTTCTCCCCCAGCCAGTGGTACCGGCGCGCATAGCGGTTAACTTCATTCATACCTTGTTGAACCACTGCCCAGGAGCCGTCTTTGGTAAAGAAGAAGCTGTGGTGATAGAGCTGATAGCCGTCCTGAAGGGCGGAATTATCCACCTTTGCTGACATCCGGCTGGCGTAGGCCAGGGACGACGGATTTACCTTCAGCAGATGTCCGGTGTTTTCTATCTCGGCAGGGGTTTTTCGTGAAGTCCTGCCCTTGCCCCCGGCCACAAATAGGCCAAGCTCTTTTTCCAGCCCTCGCATTCCTTCTTTTAATGCGCCGCAGACGGTGGTGGTAACGCCGCTGGAATGCCAGTCGTAGCCCAGGACGCAGCCGAAAGCCTGAAACCAGAAAGGGTCGGAAAGACGGCGCAGCATCTCCCCGGTGCCGAACTCGGTTACCGTCACAATGGCGATCTCCCGTGCAAGCTGGCACATCCGCCCGAACAACCACGGCGGCACCTTGCCATAATGCAAAGGCAGATTAGCAGTCCCCGTCCTCTGTCCCGAACTAGCCATCTCCCGCTCCAGGTATATTATACAACAGCACACACTGCCTCACCGGTTGATTGACACAGTACGGTGTCGGCACTAGAAAGCAAACCTGAATCTCATATATACTAAAGGTTGTCAATGAAAGCAGTAGAAGTTAGAGAACTGGTCAAGGACTACGGGAACTTCAGGGCAATAAACGGAATCTCTTTCGAAGTAAACGAAGGAGAGATATTTGGTCTGATAGGTCCTAATGGTGCGGGGAAGACAACTGCATTGAGAGTTATTGCCACGCTGCTTCAAATAACCTCTGGCTCGATAAAGGTCTTTGACTATGAACTTCCTAAAGAGGCAGGAGAGGTAAGGAAGATAATAAGCTATTTGCCTGAGGAGGCTGGCGCCTATAAAAATCTCACGGGCAAAGAGTACCTGAATTTCATCGCCAAATTCTTCGGCGAGGGGGAGAAATTCCAGAATATGGTCGAGAGAGGACTGGAAATAGCCAATCTGGGGGAGAGAATAAGCGATAAAGTTGATACATACAGCAAAGGGATGACACGGCGTTTGCTCGTGGGCAGAGCTTTAATGGTAAACCCGAGATTAGCAATATTGGATGAGCCGACCTCCGGGCTGGATGTGCTAAATGCTCAGGAGGTGAGGAGGATAATAAATAGCGCAGTTGAGGCAGGAGTGGCGGTCTTATTGTCTTCGCATAATATGCTTGAGGTAGAGCTTTTATGTCACCGCATCGCTTTGATAAACGATGGGAAGATAATTGCCAGCGGGACTGCCGCGGCCCTCAAAAGTAAATATGACGCCGGAAATATAGAAGAAGCTTTTGTTAAGGCGATCAAATGATTGGCAACATAATAAAGAAAGAATTCAAGGAATTGTTTGTCCTCTCAACCCTGATCCCAATAGTGGTTATTGCCATAGTGTATGGTTCTGTGGGGAATATGATTGGCAGCGTCGGGGAAACCATAAAGGAGAAGCCAGTCATAGGAATCGTGGATATGGACGATGGCAATTTTTCTGATATAGCCATGTCCGTTCTTACCGAGAGGGCGAAGGTTGTCTATAATGACAGTGATGCTGAAGAAGGCTTGGAACAAGTAAGGAAAGAAAGTGGGGTTGCGCTTCTGGTAATACCGGAAAACTTCAGCCAGAACATTTATGCCAATCAGCCCGGGGAAATAGAAATTTACTGGATAATGAAGGGGGCGGGGATGATGGATTCCATATCCTCAGGCGTGGGTGAAGGGCTTATCCAAGCGGTGAACCAGGAGATATCGAAGACGCTGATACAACAAGACAGCTCATCGGACCCGGCCCTCGTCTTGAACCCGACGACAAGAGTTGATACCACATTTTTTAAGGGAAAGGAGATTGAGGGGCTATCGCCAAGTACGCTGGGTAATATGCTTGTGTCGCAATCGATAGTTATCCCAATTGTCGTGATGATGCTCATAATCATGGCCGGGGCTTCCGTAATATCTTCGATGGGATTGGAGAAGGAAAACAAAACCCTGGAGACATTGTTAACCCTGCCTGTAAGGAGAAGTCATATAGTAATTGGCAAAATGGTTGGTAGCGCTCTGGTAGGGATGATAATGGCAGCTATCTACATGATTGGATTCTCACGCTACATGACTTCGTTCCAGGTTTCGGATATAAATCTGGCGGATTTCGGGTTGGCCCTGGGCATGCAAGATTATTTATTGATAGGGATTTCGTTATTCGTAGCTCTTCTAGCCGGGCTTTCGCTATGTATAGTCCTGGGAACATTCGCCAAGAATTATAGAAGTGCCCAGGCGTTAATCTTCCCGATAACCGCCGTGGCTCTG
>JAOUFZ010000094.1 GCA_029857995.1 Dehalococcoidia bacterium | reverse complement strand
AGTGCCCCTTTGCGCCAGCGCTGGATGCGATATTATCGAGCTGGGCATTCCCTTTTCCGACCCCCTCGCTGACGGTGCTACTATCCAGCGAGCAAGCTACGAGGCGCTCAGGCAAGGAGTTACCCCCAAGGTTTGTTTTGAAGTGGCCCAGGAGTTAAGACGGCGAGTAGAAATCCCTCTTGTGTTTATGACTTACTATAATCCTGTGCTTAGGTTCGGGCTGGAGCAATTTTGCCTGAAGTGTGCCGAGGTGGGGATTGATGGGTTGATTATACCTGACCTCCCACCTGAGGAAGGAAAAGAACTGGAAAAATCAACCAAAAGGCACGGGCTCGACCTTATCTATCTTCTCAGCCCGGCCAGCACCGAAGAACGCATCAGGCTAGTGACCAACAGGTCCAGCGGCTTTATCTACTTAGTTTCGCTGACCGGTGTCACTGGTGTCAGGGACAAACTCCCCGAGGAACTGGAAAGCTTTGTAACCAGTGTGAGAAAAAGGACCGAAAAGCCTCTTTGCGTGGGCTTTGGTGTCTCCACCCCCGAGCAAGCCCGAAGAGTAGCCAAGGTAGCTGATGGCGTCATTGTGGGCAGCCGAATTATACAGTTGATGGAGGAAGATACCACCTTCGCTTCTCTCAAAGCCTTTGCGTCAAGCTTACGAGAGGCTTTAGGTCAATAGAATAGAATGGTAGAAGAAAACTAGGAGGTGAACATGCGCTAGCTATTCTTAACGGAGTCAGCCCCAATATGAGATAGAAAGGAGAACAAAATGGAAAAAGGAATGTATTTTCTTGATCAAAAGGACATGCCAACTCATTGGTACAACATTATGGCTGATATGCCCGGGGACATGCCACACGTGCTGCACCCGGGAACGGGCAAGCCGGCAACCGTGGATGACGCAGCCGGGCTATTCCCCAGGGTGTGTGCCGAGCAGGAACTCAACAGGAAAGACCGCTGGATTGACATCCCTGAGGAGCTGCAGGCGATTTATCGCACCTGGAGACCAACGGTGCTGCATCGGGCATACCGGCTGGAGAAGGCTCTGGATACACCGGCCAAAATCTTCTACAAGTATGAAGGGACCAACCAGGCTGGTAGCCACAAGCCCAATACGGCGATGGCTCAGGCATACTATGCTAAGAAACAAGGACTAAAAGGCTTAAGCACTGAGACCGGTGCCGGGCAGTGGGGGAGTGCCCTGAGTTTGGCCGGGGCGTTCCTCGGTCTGGAGATCAAGGTGTTTATGGTCAGGATTAGCTATGACCAGAAGCCATATCGCCGTATCGCCATGGAGACCTGGGGGGCTAATTGTGTCCCCAGCCCCAGCTCCGAGACCAAGTCAGGGCAAGCTATGCTGGAAAAATGGCCTGATTGTCCCGGCAGTTTAGGTCTGGCTATTAGCGAGGCAATAGAGTACATGGCAACCCGTCCAGACTATAGGTATTCGATTGGCAGCGTGCTTAACCATGTCCTGCTTCATCAGACCATCATCGGGGAGGAATGCCGGAAACAAATGGAGATGGCAGACGCTTACCCAGATATTATCGTCGGCAACGTTGGCGGTGGCTCAAACTTCGCCGGGCAGTTCTTCCCCTGGATTCGGGATAAGTTTAGCGGCAAAAAGAAGGACATGCGCATTATCTGTTGTGAGCCACAAAGCTGTCCTAGCATAACCAAAGGACTGTATGCCTATGATTTTGGTGATATGGTCGGTATGACTCCCCTGATCAAAATGTACACCCTGGGTCACGGCTTCGTGCCGCCACCAATTCATGCCGGTGGGCTGCGTTATCATGGCATGGCACCTACTATATGTCACCTCCACAAACTGGGTTTGGTTGAAGCTGTAGCTGTGCCTCAAACTGCCGCGTTTGCGGCAGGGGTACAGTTTGCCCGCACCGAGGGCATTATTAGCGGCCCTGAGCCATGTCACAATATCAGGGTAGCTATTGATGAAGCCCTCAAGTGTAAGAAAGAAGGTAAATCAAAGACCATCTTGATAGCTCACAGTGGACACGGGCACTTCGATCTGGCTGCCTATGATGCCTACCTATCTGGTAAACTTCAGGATTACGCCTATCCTGAGGAAGAAGTAAGGAAGGCCCAGCTTGAATTGCCCAAGGTACCCTGAAGTAGATAGCTGGCGCCGTAGCATGTGTTACTATGGCGCCAGCTACGAATACTTGCGACTATAGAAGGATGACAGTGACCCTGTGGAGACGGTTACAGGGTAATTTTCATGTCTTCATAGCCCAGGCTTATATCTGCTTCCAGTTCCTGAGCTACTTGAGCTACTTCCTCCTTAATCTCCTGTTCATAAGGATTCCCGATATGGATAACAATGACGCGAGGTAGAAATCCCTTGAGTCGGCGAAATTGTATAAGCTCCTCTTTTAGGAACTCAGCACAAAGATGACCAGCTTTCTTGAGCCAGTCTCCATACTTATCGGGGCCGGCAACTTCAGTAATGAGCAGCTGGGGAGAAACATGCTGCCAGCAGTCAGATATTCCCACCGTGGTATCGCCGGTGTAAAACAGACTTCTGCCATCCGAAGAGGTGATTTCATAGCCAACAGCAGGTACGGAATGTTTTGCCGTCACTGCTAAAACATCATAACCCGCAATGGTTTTTCTGCCGTAAGGCTCAATAGCCTCAAGTATGAGAGTCGGTTTCTCTTTGCTGGGATATTCAAGAAAATTGGTGTATATCCGGCCATCAAGAAGGCAGCCAGTGACAATATCGAGCGTGTAGCGCGGGGCATAGACTACCAGTTGCTTTCGCCAGTAGTAGCCGGCGTTAGCAGCCAGAGTAACTAAGTCACGAGTGTGGTCGAAATGGTGATGGGTGAGCAAGACGGTTTCTATCTTCTTCTGTTCCGGCAGAGAAAGGGCGGAGGTAAGTCCACCAGCATCTACAGCCAAAACACCATCAATTAGTAGAGAGGTTAACCGTGCCCCTTTTACCTCGGCTAAATGGGCACCCAGGATTTGGATTTCCACTTCACTGGCTGTCTATAATTCGCTCGGTAGCCCCAAAAAACTTCTGCCATTGAGCTAATTCTTCAGCCAGAATCTGACGCCCCTTTTCGGTCAACTCATAACACCGGCGCTTTTGCCTGGAAATCTGCTGCCACGTACTTGACACGAGTCCTCTGCTCTCCAAACGCCGCAATGCGGAGTAAAGAGTGCTTGCTGTAAGATTGAAATAGCCTTCACTCCTGCGCTCCAGTTCTCTGGAAATCTCATAGCCATGTATGGGCAGTAATTCGCCTATAATAAAGAGCAGCAAAGGCTCCACAACGCCCCGCAGTGATTGATAAACATAAGACCGAGACATGGCCCTTTTAGTATATCATTTCCAGAAAATTAAAACATCTTCTGGTCTGAATCAACAGGCCAGAATAGATTAATATGTCTTCGACCCATGTAACGCGTCATAGAGCTATCAGGCAACTACTAAGCGCCCTTCTTTGCCTTCCTGGCTGCAAAATCTGAGGACCTCAGCAAAATTATTGATTTTCGTGGGGTTGGTGCTTTCCACAAAGCCATCATAGGTGAGGTTAATCCAGGGTTTGCGATACAACGCGCTGAACTTCTCTGACATGGCAGCCACGATTCCGCCGGGCATACAGCCGTGGGGCATTACCGATATCACACCAGCAAACTGAGGATTCTCCAACCATTCGATTGCACTGCCTATGCTGAGAACTGCTTCACTTCCACACCTCGGAGAGAGCCACTGGCTTGTCTGCGCCAGCAACTCTCCCGTCGAAGGCTCTTCTTCATCAACTAGGTCCCGGAAGTACTTGATTACCTTGTGCTCGTCATGCTCCCAGGCACGCTTTATCGCGTAGCTAATCAGCGCCTTCAGGAATTTGCGGTCCCTGACAGCATCCTCAACATGTCGGTAGAAAATATATTTCATCCATTCCCCGATGGAAGAGACGACGACCTCCAGTCCAACCTTTTCGCACTCTCTGACCAGGTCCTGGTTGCTAAATCTGTTCGAGCGCAAAAAGATCTCGCCATTAATGCCCACCACAGGTCTGCGGGGCAGTTCGGCGTCAACGAGAGACTTGAAATCAGGAGTAGCTTGACGCAGGATATCATCGAAACCTTCTTTCTTACGGACGCGACCGACAACTCTGCCGAGGTATTCGTTAAACATCTCGTCTGCCGAGCCTGGCCGCTTTTCATAAGGGCGAGTGCGCCAGAGCAATCTTTGGAGACTGTCAATAGCCACGCAGCCCTTCCAGGCGAGGCGGGCAAAACGAGGGCTAATGTCACTATCTCGATACGCATTGTTCGACACGGTTGTCCTTATGGGAAGGTCAAAGCCCACCTCTTTGAGTATCTTGATTTGTTCCAGAGCATATTTCCCAAAGCGGCAAGGGCCATATGCGCTGGCCATGATTGCCTCGACATTCTTCAAGTCAGTGCCATCTTCGTAACAGAACCTCAGGAAGTCGCCCAACGTCACCCGGTAGGGCAAACATTCCACGCCGGATGTTATCTTATCGGCATACAATAGATTGCGCTCATTGGCTTCAGGCAGCACCATTGCCCTGAAACCGCTGCCCTCCAGAAGTGCAGCTACAAGCTCAATGTGCGGCGCCATCCTGGGAATAATAAAGGTCTTCGTGGCATCAATGACAGGCGGAAATGCTTGTCGATAGACATCTTCTTTATGTGGCGCTTCAAGTTTCCCAGCAGAATGAGCAAATCCCTTAATCGTATCAACGAAGGCTTCCAGGCGGGTAACTATGCCGGCCTCAGCGGCATGCTCGTCTATTTCCAACTGCCCAAGAGGCTTGCCCCCCATGATATCTTCTACAAGGTGGAGGATAAAGGAGTTCGGGCCGCATCCAAAGTTTGTCAGCGACAACCCATAAAGCTGCGGGTCTGAGACAGTTATAGCCGCGCCGGCTATATATTTATTTTCATAGTACCAGTAAGGACGGTCGGAGTAATCCTTGGCATTCACCGACTCCAGGGGCAAAAAGTCCAGCGGTACGGGCACAACCCCAAGCTGAGCGAGCTTCTCTGCTATGCCCAGATTTGCCCCGGCATCCTGCGACATATAAGACCTGGCGAAGAGAACCACGCCCAACTGGTCGCTTTGGCGCAGTTGCTCCAATAGTTCCCGGCCCAGCACTGCCCGGTCAGCCTCGAACCTCCGCTGAGATTCAATGCCAGCCAGGGCCGCTTCCTGGCCTTTCTTTCTGCCGAACCCCATCTTCACGGCGACATCCGCAAGGTTCTTTATCACATCGGCATCGCCCCGACTGAAATCAATTATGGGTATCAGCAGCCGTTCCCCAAAGCCAAGCACATTGCGTATTATGAACGGAGAGGCCTGAACTAAGGGACAGGAGTATTTCTGGTTCGCATCCCCGTCTTTTCTACCCAGGCGAATGGCGCAAGGGTAAAGGATGTAATCCGCATCCTTAAGCATTGCCGCATGTCCGTGGAGAAGCTTGAGAGGAAAACAACTGTCGGAGTAACTTAGCTCGGTGGCCTGCTCCATGATTGCGTTGTTGGTCTGGCTGGAAAGGACAACCCTGGCATCGAGGGCATTGAGAAACCCGATAATGAGCGGAGCATAGTCGTACACCAGAAGTCCTCTGGGAATTCCCACCGCAGGCCCTGTGCCCGAATCTTTCTTGTACTCTCGAAATAGCAACTGCTCCCGCTTGTCGAAGAAGGTCTCTCTCTTGGCATGGCTGGCTATGGCATCATACTTATCGCACCGGCTACCGTAGAAACTGGACTCTTCACCAAGCATCTCCATGCGGGTAATGGTGCAATTGTTGTCGCAGCCTTTGCATACGAACGTAGTGAGCTTGCACTCTCTATCCACGACCTCCCGAAAGCCCTTGAACTTCGATTTTTGTCCAGCGATGGTCTCTCTGGCCAGCAGGGCTGCACCTATGGCGCCGCTGACCTCTTTGTGCTCCGGCACAGTCAATTTCTTACCTTCAAGCTGCTGGTGAAAAGCGGAGACTACAGCTTTATTGTAGAATACGGCTCCCGTCAGCATAACCTTGTCGCCCAGCTTTCTATGCTCCACCACCTTGGAGAGATAATTCTTGGCTATGGAGTTGGCCAGGCTCGCCGTGATTATTTGCAGAGGCACTCCATCCTGCTGTGCCGAAGCCACCGCCTGACCCATAAAAGCCGCACATCTCGTCCCTAAGTCGATGGTATGAGGGGCAGCAAATGCCAGGTCGGCAAACTGACCATTGGTCACCGAAACGCCCAGCATTTCAGCCAGTTCGTCAATAAAGCTTCCTGTCCCCGCGGCACAGGCTTTGTTCATGTGATAGTCCACGACAATGCCGTTTCTCTTGATGACCAGCTTGGAGTCCTGTCCGCCAATCTCGATTATGTCGGCTTCAGGGTCTATCTCGGCAGCAGCTCTGGTCTGTGCTGTTATCTCGTTCTTAATCAGGTCTGCCCCGATGAAGCCACCCACGAGGTACCGGCCCGAGCCGGTGACGCCAACGCCGGCTATCTTGACCTTGTCGGCGCCCTCTCGAAGCAAGTTCCTGAAGACCTGCCTCACGGCTTCGACTGGCCGTCCTGCAGTCATCAGGTAGTTCTTCGCCAGCAATCGCGTTCCTGACTCATCCATTATCACAGCCTTGGTGCTGGTGGAGCCCACATCAACCCCGAGGTAGCCGACGCATTGTTCTTCTATCCTCAGGCTATCTTTTCTTTCCTGACAGGCACCA
>JAOUFZ010000093.1 GCA_029857995.1 Dehalococcoidia bacterium | reverse complement strand
ACATCGAAAGCCGGGCCGTCAGGTGTGCTCTCTGTGCCCTATTTTGCACAATAGTTGCAGACGGTCTGATAACTGAGTTTCTGGTGACAGGTGGATACGGGTCAGAAATCAACCCTTTGCTGACAGCTTTGATAGGCGGGAGCTCGTTTCTAGCTATCAAGATGGCGGGGGCGTTTTTGGTCACGCTGTTTCTATGGATCAAGTATAACCGCGACCCCAAACCCGTGTATACAATCACGGTGGTAGCTCTGACATTTTATACAGCCATTGTTTACTGGAACTTGTCTGCATATTTCTTTGTACTGCTTAGCCAACCTATCTAGACAAGAGCCCCGGAACCACGCAATAGTTAGTTTTGTTGAATGGTGATACACGCTGTGAGAGATAGAAAATTGCGTAATGTTTTTCATCCATGAAAAGATGCCAAGACATGCATTTTGGGGTGATTGGAGCTCGTCCGTGGCCCAGCCGAAGGGGCATACCCCCCTTGATATTGACAAACTTATCTATGACCTCTTCGGATTTCGGGCTTTGCCATTTGGCATTGAGAACCAGATTTGGTCTAGACCCACATCACAGCCGGTACCATCATCCTGTATGTCGTCACCCTGGGCTCTTCCACCAGAAGAGCGTCAGCCTGCCGGAGCAGCTCTTTCGTTATCGCTGACCCTATCCACGACTTCCAGGCTTCAGAGCTCTCCCATGTGCTTACCATGGCGATGACCGAGCCATTGTCGGCGCTGACAAGGTTCTCCATGCCCTTAAACCCCTGGTATTGCGCAGCATGCGACTTTAGCTTGAACAATATTGGCTCCAGGTCTCTGTCTTTCCGTACCCTGCATCCTACGATACCCTTTATCATTCCGCCTCCTTTGTGTCTCTGGCTGGATAAGCCCCCCAGAACATTGTTTATCGCCACCTGGGGAAGTTGTTATGGAATAATTATAGCACAGACAGCGTGGGCCGTACTGCAGTAACGTCTTTTCTCCGGGTTATCGCGAGGAACTGCCGGCGACCAAGCAATCTGGGTGGAGGCCTGTGGGGATTTGTCAGCCGGGGCGTACTTCCTCGAGCTTCTCAAGATATGTTCAGTTCTCTGCTGCGGGGGCGGAGATGGTTGTGCTTGTTCGCTAAGGTGGTGCAGATTGGGCAGCCAAAACTTGTTTAGCTACTCGGAGGGCTTGGCCTGGGTTCAATTTCGTAGATCCGGGTCTCACTTTCAGTGCCCAGCGCGGCGGTAACCGTGAAAATAAGCACCCTCTTGGTCGCATTCCAAACGCAATTCGTCTGGTCAGGGTCCATGTATTCGGCAACGATGGGCGGAGCAGTCGCCACAGGCGTACCGTTAACGCTGTGGCTACGCGAGAGTTCGTTAGCTGGGCTTATGGTATAGCTAACCAGATTTTGTAGACCCTCGATGTTCTTCCAGGCCAGAGTTAGATTAAAGCCCGAACTTTCGCTGTACGTCACGTTCTGAGACTGTAGCGTGTCCTTGCTCACTTCTTTGCCGGCCTGCTGCACCTGGCGGACGACGACCATATGATTGGAAGCCCGGTGATTTATGGTCAGTATCTGCATTATGGCTGCGGTGATGCCAGCCGTGATCAGGGCGGCAATAGCGATAGCTATGATCAACTCGAGCAGAGTGAAACCCCCCCGGTCATCGTGCATGATTCTGAATCGGCGACGTGTCATCGATACACCTTATACCCCTCAAGGGTGATTATCTCCCTATCGTCATGCTTGATGACCAGCGTTATTTTCTGAAGCCCGTCATCTTCATCTACAGCTGTGTCACCTTCACTATCCCAGGGCACACCGAGTACGAGCAGGCCACAATCCGCAGGCGGGCTTGTGCGGCTGAAACTGCAAATCGAATAACCCTCAGGGGCATCGACCTTTGTGTAGTTAGCCACGCCTCCCGTCGGAGCAGGATTATATGGCTGGTCCTTGATAGATTCCATCTGGGTACGGGCCAAGCTTTCGGCCCTGGTGCGAATATCCGCAATGGTGACAGCCCTGGAGGCGGTGGACAAGCCGCCCGCAAAGACGATAGCGATGATGGCGAAGAGAGCCAGCGCTATCAACACCTCAATCAGAGTGAAGCCACGGGAGCGCCCTCTGAGGGTTCTCCTTACTTTGTTATTCAATCTTAACCTTTTCATATTCTCATCTTTTCTCATCCTGTCGTTGCGAGCGAAGCGTGGCAATCTCATTTCCCCTGAGATTGCTTCGGCTGGCTCCGCCAGCCTCGCAATGACAAAGGAAGAGGATGCCTCGAAACGACGGAGCAAGGGCAAAAGTTTTTGGGCTTTGAGCTTTGTCATTTGTCATTCTTTCCATTGATAGCCTCCGCCTGGCTGCTCACCCCTCGAACGAACCGTAGATAGAATACATGGCCGAAACCATGGCCAGAACAACAAACCCGACCAGCAAGCCTATGATTATGGTCATCACCGGCTGAATAAGCGCGACCGCCGATTTGGTCTTCTCGCCGGACTCCATCTCGAAGCTGTCAGCCACAGTGTCCAGCGTGTTGTCAAGGTTGCCGGTTTCTTCACCGACTTTCACCATCTGCGTCATCAGGGGCAGAAAGAGTGCCCGCTTGGCCATGGGTCGGGATAGGCCCTCGCCTCTGATTAACTCCTGCTGAACTTCGGTCAAGTTGTCCCCCATAACCTTATTATTACTATTGAAGATAGTCATGGCCATGACCTCCGGCAAGGGCAGGCCGATCCTTATCAACAATGCCATTGTGCGGCAGCAACGACCAAGCTCACCGAGGTGGACAATACGGCCCAGCACAGGCAACTTGAGCACAGTGGCATCCCACCAGCGTTTCCCGCCCGGGGTCCTGATATAGAAATAGACTGCAAACGCAGCGACCAGAATCCCGATTATAAGATAGACCCCGTATCGGCTGGCCCAATCGGTGATGCCCATAAGGATCCTGGTCATCAACGGCAACTCAACCCCAAATTGTTTGTACATGCCGGTAAAGGCGGGCAAAACGAAGGTGACCAGCACAATGACAACAATAACAGCAACAAGAACCACGATAAAGGGGTAGGTCAAAGCATTTCTTATCTGCTTCTCGGTACCTATAGACTTTTCTATGTGTGAGGCCATTTGTCTCAGCACTACCTCCAGCTTACCACCCTGCTCACCGGCAGCGATTGCCCGGTAGTACATTGAAGAGAAAGCCCGGGGGTGCCTGCTGAAAGCCACTGAGAGCGAAGTGCCGCCGCGGATATCGGAAGCTACTTCACCGATCGTTTTGTTGAGAATCTGGTTGTCTGTCTGCTCCTGCAGCAGGTCCAAAGACGTAGCAATATCTGTGCCGGATTCCAGGAGTAATGCCAGCTGACGGGAAAACATTACTACTTCCTGCGGCTTTATGCGAGTGAAACGGGCCATCAATTTCTCTTTGTCGATGAGCCGGGTTACCGACTTAAGGCTGACCACTCGATAGCCGCCGTAGCCCAATAACTGGGTCGCGGCCTCTTCACTGTAGGCGGAAACCTTGCCCTTAACCAGTCTTTTGTCTTCAGTGTAGGCTGTGTAAGCGAAATTCATTCCTAACCTCCAGGTTGCTAAGTTGTAATGTAGGCATTACGCAGCACTTCCGCAGGGGTGGTAATGCCCTCCTTCACCTTACGCATACCATCATTCATTATAGATATCATACCATCCTTGAGGGCCTGAGCCCGTATCTGACTACTGCTGGCTCGATTAACGACCATCATTCCTATCGTGTCGTTCACACTCAGAATCTCGAAGATCCCCGTCCGCCCCAGGTAACCCGTATAGGCACACGACTTACAGCCGGTGCCGTAAAAGAACTCGGTCTGCTTCTCCCCCATTTCCTTCTCATAAGCCATCTGCTCGACCGGTGGGGCCTCAATAAGGCGACGGCAATCAGGGCAGATGCAGCGCACCATCCGCTGAGCGACAACACCAATGACCGCTGAAGCTATCAGGAACGGCTCTACCTTCAGGTCGAGGAGACGGGAGAGCACACCGGCAACATCGTTAGCATGGATGGATGACAGCATGAGGTGCCCGGTCAGGGCTGCCTGCACAGCTATGTTGGCCGTCTCGGCATCGCGTATCTCACCAATCAATACTACATCAGGGTCGTGACGCAGTATAGACCTTAAGCCACTGGCAAAGGTGATACCGGCCTGGGGGTTAACCTGAATCTGGTTAATATCCTTGAATCGGTACTCAGCCGGGTCTTCAACCGTAATGATATTTCTCTCCTGGGTGTCAAGGGAATTGATTGAGGCATATAGAGTGGTGGTTTTGCCGGCTCCGGTCGGACCGCTAATCAGAATCATACCATAGGGGACCTTGAGCATATTCTCATACTTGGCCAGGCTATCAGGCAGCATACCAAGCTGTGATAACCCCAGCGCAGCCAGTGACTTATCCAGAAGGCGCAGGGTGGCCCTCTCACCCCAGACAGTGGGAGCCGTCGCTACCCTGATATCTATCTCTCGTTCTTTGGATTCAGTAGAGAATTGGCCGTCCTGAGGACGGAAATGATCGGCGATGTTCAGTTGAGACAGGATCTTGATTCGTGAAATCAGCGCCCGATGTATGTTTGGCGGTAGAGACATCGTATCGTGAAGAGTGCCATCTATGCGGTAACGTATGCGCACTCTATCTTCTTCCGGCTCAATATGGATGTCGGATGCACGGGCCTTGACTGCTTCATCAATTATGAGGTTGAGGGACTGAACGAGAGGAGTCTCAGTGGCGGCGGTTATGGCAAGCTTCTCATCAGTTTCCTCGTCCGAGATGGAGATGCGGGAAACCTGCTTCTCAATTTCAGTGAAACCCTTGTAATTGAAGTCAATAGCGTCCCTGATCTCCTGGGCAGTGGCACTTACCGGCTTAATCCTCATCCGGCTGTGGGCGGCCAGAGCCTCCAGGGCAAAGATGTTAGTCGGGTCGGCTATGGCCACTTCCATTGTCTTGCCAGATATAGTCAGCGGTATGGCGTTGTATCTCCTGGCTACCGCCTCGGGAATCAGCTGCAATGCCTCAGGCTGGGGCATCTGCCTCAGTAGCTTAGGAGGGATCTTGGTTTTGACTGGCTTCTCCGCTGCACGGGCGGGCAACTCTTCCGTCGGGCGCTCAGGAACTAGTTTTTGCCCCCCCTTAAGGACTTTTATCTGCTGGTGCTCGGCAAATTGCCGGGCCTCGCGGCTAAGCTCCTTTGATATCACAATGATCTTCTCATCAAGGCCCACCTCATAGGCCTTAGTATCAAATAACATCACCTGTTCCAGGCTCACTTCTTCATCTCCGTTCAGGAAATCTATGCCCAGCATATGCTCAACCTGGCCGTTTTCAGTGCGAGCCAGTATATCAAAGGTATAGTCGTTTCCTGAACGCCCCCTGATTTTGATCTTGTTTTTCACCTGATAGCCCCGGGCGGCTAAGGATTTGATCAGTTCCTCTTTTGTCTCAAGGGTGACCGGCGCCTCAAGCTTAACTGGCAGTTGAGGTTTCCTGGTTAATAGTTGCCCAATTTGCTCTCCATCGATAACCCTTATTCGCTGTTTACGAGCAAGCTGTTTTGACTCCTGACTGAGCTCAGGGACCGTAACAAGAATCCTGTCAAGGATGCCGCAATCGTAGGCTTTATTGGCCAGGGTGAAAATAGCGCCCGCTTCCGTCTCCTTGTCGGCCGCAGCAGCAATGCCGATAGCAACATTGTAGCTGGTCAAGCCGTCGTCTCTGCGAGCCAGCATGTCAAAGGTATGTTCAATCCCTGACTTCCCGAGGAGCTTGGCTCCCTCGGTTACCTCATACCCCTGTTTCTCCAGATACTGTCTGATCTGTGTACCTAGCTCCGGACTAATTCCCATCTGACGCGCTTTCGCTCCCATTTCTTTCAACGATCCACGTAGAGTCTAACCTACCGCCTGGCCAGAATCAAGGCTATCCACCACGCCCTGGTCGAACCCAACCAGGGCACATTGATATGGCTCTTGCGGCCTGTAAGTACAATGTAGCACATCTAGCTACTTTGTCAATAGGACTTTTGGGGGGTTGGCCAACAGCCTTTATGCCGCTATTTCTGGCGAATCACGATAGTTGCCCATGTAGGGGCGGCTACATTTGGTCGAAATCTTCCGGTATCCTTCCTGGTTTTGCTTCTGGTGAAATCCAGCCGCTTTGCAAGGCCAGAGTAACAGCGTGAGCTCTATCATTGGCATTCAGCTTACGAAGGATCGCGCTGACATGGTTCTTAATCGTCTGCTCGCTGATTGTCAGGATACGGGCGATTTCTTTATTTGAGTTGCCCTCGGCAACGTAGGTTAGAATCTGTGTCTCCCTCTTGGTAAGAGGAGCAGTAATGGCTCCCATGGTTTTCCTGAAACCGCGAAATTGGTCTAGTACTTGCCTGGCAACTTTGGGCCTGGTCATCAGGCTTTCATTTATGGGGTATTCGCCTCTGTAGGCTCGCCTTATGGTACTAGCCAGGTCGTCCGCACTGGCTCTCTTACTCATGCAGGCTGCGGCGGCAGTTTTGATAACTTCGAAAAGCTCCTGGTCATTGGGATCAGGGCTCAACACTATCACTTTAGTATTTGGGTAGTATTGGGCGATTTTTCTTCCCAAATCAATCCCGCTGAGGCTGGCCAGGTCAGAACCAAGCAAAACAACATCAGGAAGATTGGCTTCAATTGTCTCGAGTGGGTTCTGAGTTGGGTCGCACTCCAATATCTCCAGGTCAGGTTGTCCCGACAGTCCCTGACGCACTCCGCCTCTGAAAAGCGCTTGCTCATCGATTACCATAACCTTG
>JAOUFZ010000092.1 GCA_029857995.1 Dehalococcoidia bacterium | reverse complement strand
CCGATGGTGGCGGTATGGGTCTCGCGGTATTGGGCATCGGTATCATAACTGGCGCTGCTGAAGCGTTCTCAGGAGCTTACCAGGGGTCTGTGTGTGCTTCGGGTATCTCGCTTTTGCCCAAGACAAAGGGGCGGATATTGACTAACTCCATGATGTTAGCCGTGTTCGTCGAGTTGATAGGCGTGTTCGGACTGGTATTCGCCATAATGTCGTTCGCCTTGTTAGGACTTTTTTAGAGGCATAGAAAATGGAGAGGATAAGTGAAGCCGTTGTCAGCAAAGTGAAGCTGGATGCCCAGAACATAATAAGAGAGGCTGAGGAGAAAGCACAACAAGAGATAGAGAAAGCCAAAAAGCAGAGGGAGGTGAGGTTGGAGGAAGAAAAGGGCAGAATACTGGGAGAGGCAGAGGAGGAGACTGCCAGGATTTTGGCTCAGGCCTCTATCAAAGCGCGGCAGCAGCTATCGAGTGCCAAAGCTGACGCAATCGACAAAATAATTGACGGGGCGCGCAAGGAATTGTCCCAAATTGCAGGCGATGAAGGTCACCTTTTAACCCTGATCAAGGAAGCTATGGACGGACTCGGTGTCGATAGAGGCAGAATTTACGTTTCTTCCAGAGATGTAAGCTCTGTAAGAAAGCTTCTTGAAGTGCATAAGGAATTATCTGGCAAGATATTGGAGGTCAGGGAATCCAATTGCTTGGGAGGGG
Source organism: Dehalococcoidia bacterium (assembly GCA_029857995.1). Lineage (GTDB taxonomy): Bacteria > Chloroflexota > Dehalococcoidia > GIF9 > AB-539-J10 > RBG-13-51-36. The sequence continues at coordinate 6,184 of JAOUFZ010000092.1, read as the reverse complement.
TCATAGCCGAGGATGTTGAAGGGAAGCTGCGTATAGATAACACTTACGAAACCAGACTGGAGATGCTATTACCAAAGTTGCTGCCCAAGATAAGCAAGGAACTCTTTGAAGCTCCATAAGGGAATATCGTGCTCAATCCAAGGTACGCATTTATATCTGCTTGCTTAAAAGGGGAGGAACCCAAAACTGTCACCTCCGAACATATAGATAAAATGATGACAGCGTCTAACCTCCAAGATGCGCTGGCAATCATCAGAGAGACCGATATAGGAAGCTATCTGGAAGAATCGCCAGTTAAAACTTTTGATGATTTGGATGAATGCCTGTGGCGCTATCTCGCGCAGCGCATTAGATATGTAGAATCACTTAATTTCCTGCCCAAAGACATACCGGAGGTGTCCGGAGCATATATAGTGAAGTATGATGTCTCGAATATCAAAGCTGCTTTACAGGGCATCTCAGGTGGTGAAAGAACCAGTATGATACCGGTCGGGATTATACATAATAATGCATTGCTAGATGAACTCTCTAACGCTGAGGATGTAGATGCCATCATCCAGCTACTCATCAAGTGCAAACTGGGAGATTACGTACCTGCCCTGGAACAGTACAAAACAGATAAAGGCGCAAAGTCGAAACTCCTTGTTGAGGCCAAGTTAGACAGTCAGTATTATAGAAGCATGCTAAACATGGCGAGAAGAATAAGAGATGGCTCTGTACTTACCAAAGCCTTCGGCCTGGTAATAGACCTGACAAACCTGCAAATTGCCTCGAGAGCTATAATAGAAGGCATGGGACCCGATGCTGCTGCATTTATCATTGCCGGCGGCTATAGGATTACAGACAAAGCCATTAAAGAATTACTACCCCTTAAAATGACCGACATACCTGCCAGGCTGGAGGATACCCAATATCAGGATATAGCAAGTGAAATATCCACTAATTATGATAAAACAAAAAACATCACGGCTGTAGATGAAATTATCGACAAGCATAAGTTCAGGATTCTCAAGGAAATGTTGTCACCAAGAGTGCTATCGCCGCTGGTGATGGCCTGGTATTTAATCCTTAAAGAGGTTGAAATACGGAACTTGCGACTAGTTCTAAAGACAATAGTCGATGGTGTTCCCGTTCAGGAAATAAAGAATTATCTGGTGCTGTGAAATGATGTCTATTAAACATCTGGATATAGCCGTCATAGGAGACGAAGAGCTGGTCAACTCATTGAGATTGGCCGGCATCAGCAAATACTACACGATAAAGGGCAATCATGATGCCCGTGAAGATGTCAGGAAAGCGCTGACCGAAATGCTAACCAAGCCTGATGTTGGCATAGTAATTATATTGGAAGACTATGCACAATATGTTGAAGATCTGATGACCCAGGTTAGAAAACAGAAGGGTACGCCTCCTGTAATTGTCGAAGTCCCATCGAAATTTGGCACAAAATACCCCGATACTAGGGAATATTACAAGGCTCTTATCAGAGAATCTATAGGGTTTGAAGTAGAAATTTGAGATTATGGCAAGAGTAGGAGGATAAAGACATGGGCAAAATATGGAGAGTCTCCGGTCCTCTAGTTATCGCCGATGACATGAAGGGTTCCCAGGTTTACGAGGTTGTCGAGATAGGCGAAGAAGGGCTTGTCGGGGAGATAGTGGGACTGGACGGGAACAGGGCTATAATTCAAGCACACGAAGACACTTTGGGGTTGAAAGTGGGCGAAGTGGTGAAGGGAACAGGAAAAGTGCTAAGTGCTGAGCTAGGCCCTGGGCTCGTCGGCTCCATTTACGACGGACTACAAAAATCTTTGCTCACCCTGGGTGAGAACATCGGCGCATTCATAAAACGGGGCGCTAAAGCTTCGGCGCTTCCCCGGGGCAAAAAATGGCAGTTCACACCCACGGCCAAGGTCGGGGATGCTGTTAGTCAGGGGGACATAATAGGAATAGTGCCCGAGACTAATCTAATGGAACACAGGATAATGGTGCCGGTGGGAATCAAAGGCACGATAAAGGAGATACGCCAAGGTGACTACACCGTCGAAGAGCCTGTAGCTTGGATAAAGCATGATGGTGAAGTAACAGAACTCACGCTGATGCAAGAGTGGCCAGTAAGAAAACCTAGACCCTATAAGCAGAGAGCCGATCCTTCAGGCTTGCTCACTACTGGAATGCGCATTTTGGATTACATGTTCCCTTTAGCTCTAGGTGGCAAGGCTTCGATACCCGGCGGATTTGGTACTGGAAAAACCGTTGCCTTGCAGCAGCTGGCCAGATGGGCTCAAACACATCTGAACATCTATGTTGGCTGCGGCGAAAGAGGTAACGAGATGGCAGACGTGCTTTATAGCTTTAGGCAACTCAAGGACCCCAACACGGGAAGACTGTTACAAGAGAAGGAAATTTTCATAGCTAACACATCTAACATGCCTGTCGTGGCCAGGGAAGCAAGCATTTTTGTCGGCATTACTATGGCCGAGTACTTTAGGGATATGGGTTACGATATTCTGGTGGTGGCTGATTCAACTTCAAGATGGGCTGAAGCCATGAGAGAGATGAGCGGAAGACTTGAGGAAATGCCGGGGGAGGAAGGCTTTCCTTCGTATATGGGCTCCCGGCTTTCGTCTTTTTATGAAAGAGCGGGAATGGTTGAGTGTTTAGGCATTCCGGAAAGAAAGGGCTCAGTAACAGTGGCGGGTGCTGTAAGTCCGCCGGGGGCTGACTTCAGCGAACCAGTAACCCAGAACACGCTTAGAATAATAGATGCCTTCTATGCCCTGGATGTTTCGCTGGCAAATAAGAGACATTTCCCTGCCATAAACTGGCTTACCAGTTATAGCCTGTATGTAGATGCAGTCAAAGATTGGTGGAATGAGCACGACCCAGGATGGGAGAATACCAGAGCTGGTGCTTTGAAACTACTGCAACAAGAGGCTGAGCTGGAGGAAATCGTGAGACTCATAGGCCCCGAAGCTTTGCCCGAAGGAGACAAATTATTGCTTCTTACCACGAGGATGATACGCGAGGACTTTCTCCAGCAAAGCTCCTATCACGAAGTCGATACCTACTGTACGCCAGCCAAAGCCGGCCTCATGCTCAAAACCATAATGAAGTTCTATCAATTAGCTCAAGAGATGTTGAATTCGGGGGCAGGCATTGACAGCATCCGTTCGTCACCAGTGGTGTATAGAATATCCAGGATGAAAGATATACCCAATGAGGTCTTTGAACAGAGGATCAAGGAATTGTGGTCAGAGATGGAAAAAAGCTTGGTAACAGGCAAACGCGTTTCCTGAAAAAAGGAGGGCTTCTATGGATTTCTCCTCACTTTACGTTAAAGAAGGAAGAGCAATCAGTAAGGCTAAGGGATCTTTGCTCATAGCCGAAAGCATACCTGGCATAAGATTTAATGAGATGGTTGATGTTCAGCTCAGCAATGGTGAGATGAAAAGTGGTCAAGCAATAGACATCAGTAAAGAAGCAACCATAATCGAGGTATTCGGTGGGGTCAGCGAAGTAGACCTCATTGGCTGCAAGATAAGGTGCAAAGGCGAGACTTTAAAGTTGCCAGTATCTATTGACATTTTAGGGAGGGTTTTCAATGGGATGGGAGAACCAATAGATGGAGGCCCCCGGCTGATTCCCGAAGACTACCTGGATATTAACGGTGAGCCCATAAATCCCGCACTACGCCAACCTCCAGCAGAGTTTATTGAAACGGGAATCTCGGCGATAGATGGCTTAAACGCATTAGTTAGAGGGCAGAAATTGCCCATATTTAGCGGCTCAGGCCTGCCTCATAACCGAATTGTAGCTCAAATAATCAGACAAGCAACCGTAAAGGGCAAGGAGGAAAGATTCGCCCTAGTATTTGCTGCTATTGGTATCAGTTACGATGATGCCTCCTTTTTCATGAAGAATCTCGAGAGGACAGGTGCACTGGAGAGGACCATTGCCTTCATCAATACTGCGTCAGACCCTGTCATCGAACGAATATCAACACCAAGGCTAGCTTTAACGGCAGCTGAATATCTGGCATGGAAACAGAATATGCATGTGCTAGTCGTACTCACCGACATGACCAATTATTGCGAAGCTCTCCGCGAACTTTCTTCCATGCGGGAAGAGATACCATCAAGAAGAGGGTATCCCGGATACATGTACACTGACCTGGCTACGATGTATGAGAGAGCAGGCAGGATTTCTGGTAAAGAAGGTTCAGTGACTATAATGCCCATTTTGACCATGCCTGACGATGATATAACACATCCCATACCTGATCTTACCGGCTATATAACCGAGGGGCAAATTGTCCTTTCCCGAAATCTAGAAAGAAAAGGAATATACCCGCCAATAGACGTGTTCCTGTCACTTTCGCGAATGATGAAAGAGGGGATTGGGCCAGGCAAAACTAGAGAGGACCACAACAACGTTTTCATGCAATCCTACTCTGCTTATGCTGAAGGGTGTTATCTGAGGGAGATTTCCACCATTATAGGTGCTGAGGCACTGGGTGAAAGGGATAAAATATATTTGACCAGCGCAGATGAGTTCGAAAGGAAATTCATATCTCAAGGTGAATTTGAGAAAAGAACCGTAGAAAACACTCTGGATATAGCGTGGGGGCTATTTTCAACACTGCCTGAAGAAGACTTGAAGCTAATTAGAGAAGAATTCATCAAGAAGTATCTTCCCAAATACCATTAAGTAGAAGCAGTTGCAGGGAAAATGCCGGAATTAATTAAAGTTAGGCCTACAAAGATCGAGCTGGTAAAACTAAAACGCCGGCTTTCTTTAGCTCAAAGAGTACAAAAGATAGTAAAGGACAGGCTTTCCATACTAACCATGGAATTCCTACAGACAGCAAAAGATACAGTGGAAGCCAAAAGAAAGCTACTTGATGAATCATCCAAGCTCTATAAGGCGCTGTCAGTCGCCGCCGGCTATCATGGCTATATAGCCATGGAAAAGGAACTAATAGCCAGCGAGGCCGATTTGAAAGTCATCGCTGGCTCAAGAAACATGGCAGGTGTGCGACTTCCGTCTTTCGAGCTAATCGACAATGGAAAGCCAATGAGAGGGTATAATTTGGTTGATACTTCCTCATGGTTGGATCGTGCAGCACAATTATCTGAAGAATGTCTTAGAGCTATTGTAGAATTGGCTGAGCTTCAGCGGAATTTTGAATTACTGGCAATGGAAATAAATAGGACAAAAAGGATAACCAATGCTTTGGAATATATAGTAATCCCAAGACTCCAGGCGACGATAAATTACTTAAAGATGAAGTTTGAGGAGAGAGATAGAGAAGAGAAAGCACGACTGAAACGTGTGAAAGTGTTGGTTGCTCGAGGATAGACGAATGCCCAAGCCATTACAAGATGAAGTAAAACAATCTCCCTACGAAAGGGTGCTCCAAGAATGCTTAAGAGGCGAACTCAGGGTAGTGAATACCGGGTTACCTCAGAGCCAAAAACGGCTAATGGATTTACTAAACGAGGAACATCCCCATGTGGTATGCAACGATGGCAGCACGCATTTCTTCAAGAAGAATGAACTTGAGTATCTAGCAAGCATGCTAGATACTGATGAGCAAAGAACATTAGTACTGCCTATGCTTATAGAGCTAGGCGCAAATCAGGGTGAAGCGGCCATAATATGTGCAGCAGAAGTAGAAGAGAAAATCGTATCGAAAGCGCTGAATATGCCGGTTACACGCGAGGAAGGAATGATTAGGATATATAAACCACAACTAGCCTTGCTACGCAAGAAGTTCAAAACAACGACGGTATATGTATTCTCTCCCAAAATCGTGGCCTGAGTCGCCCGACCGCCTACCTCATTTCCTTATTTCTTTGCCGCCAGATTATTGAAGTATTCCCCCTACGCCAAAGACCATGATCCAGTTCAGATAGATTAGTGACACATATGTTATGAAAGGACGCTATAATGGCTGCATTATGAATGTTTACAGCAAAGTTCCGGGATACGGACGCCTGGCAAGTATCCCGGTGCTATCAAAGAAGGCCAGTTAAAGGCTTAAATGGTTCGATTACTACCGATCCCATAATCAAAATCCCCGCCTCACCTGTCGCTATTTTGGCAACTGCACAACACAATTGCACTTTTCCCTTCTTCAACCATAGGCAGAGCTATCTTGGCGTGGAACTCCCTTCCATCA
>JAOUFZ010000091.1 GCA_029857995.1 Dehalococcoidia bacterium | reverse complement strand
GTTATTGCAGTTGTCTGTAATTTTACCCCCGTGACGCATTTCAACTATAGAATCGGAGTGCCACAGTCAGGATTCTGGAGAGAGCTACTAAACAGCGATGCCAAGGAATATGCAGGGAGTGGTCAAGGCAATCTAGGTGGAGTGAAAGCAGCGCCACTTCCTTTCCATGGCCGCTCCTATTCTCTGACTATCACCCTGCCTCCCTTGGCTGCTGTGTTTTTCAAACCATCCCAGTGAGACGAGGTAGCTATTTCCACAGCATGCTGTAAGACTCTGATACACAGAACATGCGAAGATTGTATTGGCACAGCTACTGGATTTTTTCGACTTTGAGCAGATTCGTGGAGCCAGCTACTCCAACAGGAATGCCGCCAGTAATCACTATCAAATCACCCCTCTTCGTCAGTCCCAGTCCTCTACAAAGCTTAGCCGCTGTTGAGAATAACTCATCCACCGACGAAGCTCCGGCTATCTGAAAAGGGTAGACACCCCAGCGCAGCATCAAGCGCCCCACGACCATAGCATCAGGAGTTATGGCCAAAATGGGCGTTCTGGGACGGTATTTAGATACCCGTCCTGCTGTGCTGCCAGACTGTGTAAAGGCTACAATAGCCGCTACTCCCAGGCTGTGCGCGGTATAACAGGCACTATAACTTATCAACTCATCCGTTTTTTGCTCCAACCACTTGCCTCTCTCTGATAGCATTTGGTCGTAAGGTAGTCTATTTTCTGTTTCCCGGGCAATGTTCGCCATCATTTCGACTGCTTGTAGTGGGTATTTTCCAATAGAGGTCTCTGCCGAGAGCATGATGGCATCAGTGCCATCAAATATAGCATTAGCCACATCAGCAACCTCGGCTCGCGTTGGCGAGGGAGCATTTACCATCGATTCCATCATCTGCGTGGCGGTAATTACCGGCGTGCCTGCCTGATTGCATTTTCTGATAGTTTCTTTCTGCACCAGTGGCACCCGTTCTAGGGGGATATCCACGCCGAGGTCTCCTCTCGCTACCATGATGCCATCGCTGGCACGGAGTATGCTGTCAAATCTGTCAACTGCCATGCCTCTTTCAATTTTGGCAATAACTGGTATATCTGCACCGTTCCCATGTAATACAGCTCTGACACCAGTTACATCCTTAGCATCGCCGACAAAGGAGAGAGCCACGTAATCGGGCTCTTGTTTGACAGCAAAGAAAATGGACTCCCGCAGAGTATCGGTAATGAAAGGACCTGAGATGCGCATCTGAGGTACTACCAACCCTCGTTTGTCAGTGAGTATTCCCCCAACCACGACCTTACATCTAACCTCTGTGCCTTGCCTCTCAAGAACCTTGAGTTGCATGGCACCGTCATCAAGCAACACGGTATCTCCCACTTTTATATCCTGAGGAAGAGTAGCAAGGTTAACTGGTATTACCCCACCACCTCCCCTCACCCACCTTGTGGTGAGGATAACCTGCGCACCCTTTTTCAGCTTGGCCTGACCGTCTTTCAGTTCGCCCGTTCGATACTTTGGCCCGGGCAAGTCTATGAGTATAGCAACAGGGATTGCCAGACGATGGGACAGCTTTCTTACGGTCCGGATATAGCGGGCGTGTTCCTTGTAGGTGCCATGAGATAGATTAAGTCTGGCCACATTCATGCCTGCCTTTATCAGTTGCTCAATCACAGCGACTGAGCTGGTAGCCGGACCAATAGTGCATACTATCTTTGTTCGCCTTTCAAACAAACTTGAGCGTTTCATATCGCCACCTGGCTGTGTCAGAGTATTACCGGTCAGTAACTCTGATACCAGCCTTCAGCAAGTGGAGCGACTTTGCCGTTCTTAGCCCCCAGTTTGAAATACCACGGCTTGCCGTGGCTATCAGCTATCTCGACCAATTCCTTCAACCTTGGAGCTGCCATATTCTGGAAAAAACTCATCCTTTCTTCCCGCGAAGGAATTTGGGCGCCCTCCTGCCACAAGGCACGCCCTGCCAAGAAACCGGAAGCACCCGCCTTACAGGCTATCTCCACCTGTTTCTTAAATGAGTCAAAATCAACACCAGCACTGAGCAGCACCCAGGGTAGCCTGGAAGCCTGATTCAATTCTTGGCACAACTTCAACAGCCTTCCTTCGTCTTCCTCGAACTTAATATCCGCCGGGAATTCTGCTTTCAATACATCAATAGGCAGGGCAGTAATCAGCCGCGCAGTTTCGATTACCAGATCAGGCTTGATCTCGGCAAACTTCTTTGAAGATGCGCTGTTTTCCTCAATAGGATAGCTTACTGGCTCAACCAGAAAGGCTATGTCCTCTTCAATGCATTGGTCGGCTAGTCTTGCCACCAAATCCAGTTGCTTGGATGCGATATCTTTTAGGTCGGGCCTGAAGTAGATTAAAAGCTTGACTGCTGAGGCTCCCATCTTCTTGGCCTTCTTCACGCTCCAGCCGGATAGAAGCTCAGTTATTCTGGCTGTACCATGTCCGGTGTAGCCGCTCTTTTCCATGCTGACAAGAAGCCCTTTGGACCCAGGCAAGAGACCCTCAGCTATAGCCTGAGCCGCTCCATATTCCGGGTCGAGCAATATGGCACTGGCAAATGGCCCTAATGCTTGACAGAGGTCAAGTTTGAAATCAACTATATCCCGGTAACGAACCGCGGCAGGGTTTTTACCGTTCAAAGCCTTCTTAAGTGCGCCTCTGTGGTCAATGGCACACATTGTCATCATTCCCCTCGAGTCAGCCAATTGCTGGAGCCCTCTCAGCTTGCCGATAGATATGTCCATTACATCACCTCAACATAGACCATCTCTTTCCTTTACCCCCAGGAGGTTTTTCTCATCTCTTGCAGAGCAAAAGCGGCGGCGCCGAGCACGCCGGAATTTCGGCCCAACTCAGCAGTGGCAAAGCGCACCGCCAGGAAAGCTTCTTTGTATGCCCTCTCTCCAGCCGTCTTGAAAGCTGGCTCGAGCAGCATATCACCGATGTTTGACAAACCGCCACCAATGACTATCAACTCAGGATTGAATATGTTTATTAAATTGGCCAGCCCTACACCTATGTAGTAGCCGGTCCGGGTAATAAGTTCTCTAGCTAGGCTATCACCCTGTTCGGCGGCACTATGAACGACCTCCGCCGTTATCCTATCCACGTCACCCTCGGCATATTCCAGAATGGAGGTCTTAACCCCTTCTCTTATCCGTTGTCTGGCCTCCCTGGCTAGGGCTGTCCCTGATGCCAGTGTTTCCCAACACCCTCTGTTTCCACACTTGCAGATTGGACCATCGTCGTCAATAGTCATGTGCCCCACCTCACCAGCACCACCAATAGCTCCACTGTAAATCTTCTCATCACAGACAATGCCTCCGCCGACACCGGTGCTGAGAGTAATATAAAGGAAGTTACGAACACCCCGGGCAGCGCCGAAATAGAATTCTCCTAGGGCAGCGGCGTTGGCATCATTCATGAGAAAGGTTTTCTTGCCCAGCCTTTCCTGTATAATGTCTCTTAGGGGAACGTCTCTTAACCCAGGCAGATTCGGGGAAGTAAAGAGTATGCCTGCTTCAGGATTTGAGACGCCGGCAACCCCGACCCCGACGCCACAAACCTCTGAAGTGGCAACGCATATCTGCTTCAAGGCGCGATGCGCCGAGTCCACAATGGATTGGATTACTGCCTCACGACTCTTTGTGACAGGTGTCACACTCTCATCACTCGAAAGTATTGCACCTCGAGAGTTAGCTACTGCCGTTAGAATCTTGGTGCCTCCAATGTCAATGCCCAGACTCAAAGCTGTCATATCCTTAGGCATTTTTGTCCCTCATCAGTGCAGGAAATCCACTTTCCATTCGCAACCCCTCATGTCAGCAACCATTGTTTACTGATACATCCTATTGTATACTGATGTAAATAAAGATTCCAAGATGCCAGTCCGTCCTCGACAATCGAAAGCACGGCGAAATCGTCAATTCTTGCATTCCGGACCAGGCACCCTCTATCATGGATGAATTAGTATGAACTTTCCCAGAGCAAGTGGGATATTATTGCACCCGACTTCACTCCCAGGCCGATTTGGAATCGGAGATTTGGGAAAAGAAGCTTGTCGATTTGCAGATTTTCTGGTTACCACCGGGCAGCGTGTCTGGCAGGTCTTGCCCCTCGGACCCACAGGCTATGGAGATTCTCCTTACCAGTGTCTCTCGGTCTTTGCAGGAAATCCATTGCTTATAAGTCCAGAAGGACTGGTCGCAGATAAGTTACTTGAACCCGCCGAGTTGGAGAATGCGCCTTCCTTCCCCAAAGATAGGGTTGACTATGGTGCAGTCATCAAGTTCAAGATACCCCTCTTGAGAAAGTCTTTTGAGATTTTTCAGGGGAAAGCTGCTCGTGGTGAGCGAAAGCAATTCAAGGTCTTCTGTCAGCAGAATGCCGCCTGGCTCGAAGCTTACTCACTGTTTATGGCATTTAAAGAGGCTCATGGCTTTGCCGCCTGGAATACTTGGGAGGAAGGCATCCGGAGGCGTGAGCCAAAATCTCTCGGATACCGGAGAAGGAATCTGGCCTACGAGATTTCCTACCACAAATATCAACAATATCAGTTCTTCAAACAATGGTCGGGAGTGAAGAAGTATTGTAATGAACGTGGAATAAGGTTCATCGGTGACATGCCCATATTTATTGCCCTTGATAGCGTTGTGGTCTGGGCACATCCGGAGATGTTCTATCTGGATGACAGCGGCAAACCAACCGTGGTGGCTGGGGTACCGCCAGACTACTTCAGCGAGACAGGACAGTTATGGGGAAATCCTCTCTATCGCTGGGATGTGATGGCTAAGGATGGCTATGCTTGGTGGATTGACCGTTTCCGGGCAACACGTGACTTGGTGGACATTATCAGACTCGACCATTTTCGCGGCTTCGAGAAATATTGGGAGGTTCCAGCAACAGATGATACAGCCGTAAATGGCAGGTGGGTTCCCGGACCGGGAGCCAAGTTGTTTGAAGCGGTACAAAAAGCTCTAGGCACGCTACCTATAATTGCTGAAGACCTCGGAATGATTACTCCGGAGGTACATGCTTTGAGAGACCAATTTGGCTTTCCTGGCATGAGAGTTCTTCAGTTCTCGTTTGGCACTGGCTTGAATGCTGATAAGTACAGGCCCTACAACTATCCACAGAACTCCGTCGTGTACACCGGCACTCATGACAACAATACTACCATCGGCTGGTTCAGAGGGGAAGATGTCAAAGACAGCACTCAGAGCAAAGGGGAGAGGGAAAGGGAGAAGCAGATCGCTTTGAATTATCTAGGCACAGATGGTCACGAGATAAACTGGGATTTCATGCGTCTGGCTTTGATGTCTGCCGCTGATACTGCCATCATCCCTATGCAAGATGTTTTGGGGTTGGGCAGCGAAGCCAGAATGAATCTTCCAGGCAGATCGGAAGGGAACTGGTGTTGGCGTCTTACGCCCGATATGTTGACCGAAGAAATCAAAGCCAGGTTAAAGAAATTGACTGCACTCTCTGGACGGTAGTTACGGCTTGATGAGTTTGTGCTGGACATTAATTAAGTTGCAGACACGAGCCTGCAGTTGCGAACCAAGCGAGCTCAGCAATAGCAGCCGTCGGCGCTATCACTTAAGTGAATGGGTTATTATGTCAAATCGAATCATTGATTATTATACTTGTTGATAGTATACTTTTATTATACACAGAGGGGGAGGTATTCCATGAAATTGTCTTGTCTTCAAGAGAACTTAAATAAGGGGCTAAACACTGTAGGGAGAGCTGTCGCCACCAGGTCCACTTTGCCTGTCACCCAAAACATCCTTTTATCTGCTGAGCAGTCGCGTCTCAAATTGGCGGCCACCAACCTGGAAATGGCTATCACGTGTTGGGTCGGTGCCAAGGTGAAACAGAAGGGAGAAATAACTGTGCCCGCTCGCTTACTCACCGACTTTGTTAATTCCTTGCCCAACGACTTAATTGAAATCAATCTTCCTGCTAACGGTCGTATCCTGGAGCTTAAGAGCGGCCATTTCCAAGCCCGTATTCACGGCATTGATGCTGCAGATTTCCCCCCTATCCCTCAGATAAACGATGGCATAACTAGCACCATTGAAGCGGCTAACCTCAGGGAAGGAATTACACAGGTTGCCTTTGCTGCTGCCACTGAAGAATCCCGCCCGGTGTTAACAGGAATTAACACTGAGTTCGATGGCGACCAACTTAACCTCGTGGCTGCCGATGGTTTCAGACTAGCTGTCCACAAGACAACTCTCAACTCGCGAGTCAAGGAGAAGACTACGGTTATTATCCCGGCCAGAACCCTCAGTGAGCTAAGTCGCCTTCTTGGTGAGCAAGAGGAACCCGTAGAAATCACCGTAAACGAAAAAAAGAGCCAGGTCCTCTTCCGGCTCAAGGACGCTGAGATGGTGTCCCAGCTTATTCAAGGTTCATTCCCAAACTACTCTCAAGTTATTCCGCAAAGCTATACCACGCGGGCTGTAGTGGACATTAGTGAATTTCTTCGGGTCACTAAGATGTCCTCCATATTTGCTCGCGATGCCAGCGGCATAGTTCGCCTGGTCATTACCCCGGGTACTGAACTTGTTCCAGGAAAGGTGACTGTTTCTGCTCAGGCTGAAGAAGTTGGAGACAATGTTGGAGAAGTGGATGCTCTCACTGACGGAGAAGAGGCGAAAATTGCTTTCAATGTAAGATATCTTTCCGATGTCCTGTCTGTCCTTCCCCAGGCCCAGGTCGCCTTGGAACTGACCACCCCCTCGAGCCCGGGAACAATCCGCCCCATAGGCGTGGACAATTATGTACATGTAGTCATGCCTATGTTCGTGCAGTGGTGACAAGATAGCGTCTTGTGACTCCTTGGCTCCGAGGCATGTCGTGGATACTGCAACCTATTGATA
>JAOUFZ010000090.1 GCA_029857995.1 Dehalococcoidia bacterium | reverse complement strand
CCTATGTCTGAGGTTCCTTACAAGACCTGGATTGTTATTTCTCCCAGGAGCCTCTTCTTCTCGTCAACGACCGCTAATCTGCGGATGTTGAAGGAAGAGAACTTCTTCAAGACGTCGGTCACAGTCTCTTCCGGCGAGCATACCACAGGATTATGTGTCATGATATCCTGGACGACAGTGTCCTTGTGCAACATGTCGGCCCTGTGAATTCCGAACATCCTTACCGTTCTGTGTCTGGGAGGAATAATGCTGCGCAGTATGTCGTGCTCAGTTACTATTCCCACCACCTTCATCTCTTCCCTATTGTTAACCACCCATGCGTGTGCCCTGACGGAGAGTTTGGCAAGAAACTCCGCCCACCCGGCATTCTCTTCCATAAATGGGGTCTTATCCCCGGGTATCATTATCTCTTTTACTTTAGTCTCGTATAGCTTTTCCATCATCGTTTGCCGATCTAATTAGATTATCCGAACTAAGGTAATGGTTCAATTTAGCTATCTACCTCAGGGACAACTCCCGTGACCAATACGCAAGCGTACCAATACCTCTCTCGTCGTATGTGTATATTAGTATTCTAATACAAGACGAGAGGTTCGGCAATCAACGAGGAGTTGCCTAACCTCTTCCAGTATGCTAACGTGGCTTTGTCCCAACGTAATCAAGACAGGCGTTTTGGCATGACCTCCATTATTCTCGCCGGTGGCAAAAGCTTAAGACTTGGTCGGAGCAAGTTCCTGGAGACTATCGGGGGGAAGAGCCTTATCCAGTGGGTGATTGACCGCCTGGCTGTTTTCAGCACGGAAATCATCATGGCGACTGCCCGTGGCGAGGCAATTCCCTGTTCCTCTGCTGTAGGAATCAAGACGGTAGCTGACATTTCTCCGGGAAAAGGTCCGCTGGCGGGTATCTACTCGGGTTTAATAGCCTCATCCAGTTCGCGAGCTATCGTCGTTGGCTGTGACACACCCTTCTTGAGCGTTGGCTTCCTCGAATATATGACTCGAATCTCTTCTACATTTGATGCTGTTGTCCCCCGAATAAGAAATGAAGTGGAGCCCCTGTGCGCAGTATATTCTAAGAGTTGTTTAGCCCATATCCAGGAGTTGCTGGAGCAGAATGAGCTGAGGATTGACAGACTCTTTGGTATGGTCAAGGTGATGTACGTTGAACAAGACGAGATAAACAGCTTCGACCCGGAGCATTTAAGCTTTTTCAATATAAATAGTCAGGCCGATTTGGACAGGGCAAGGAGACTGGCCGTCGAGAAAGGATGGCTGCTACGTAGAAGCTGAAGTCATTTATGGGCTTGGACAGCAGTTGCTTCAACCTGATGAGTATCTTCGGCTGGCTTATGAGCATCTCGCTTCAAGGGACTGGGGCCGAGCTTCTTAATTTCTGAAATGAAATCAGTGACCACCTGAGCAAATCTCTGCCCTTCGGCGGCGGAAACCCACTCCAGCTTTAACCGCTCCGGCTCGATTCCCAGCTGGGGCAAGAGCTTTTTGAGAAGCAAAATCCTTCTCAATGTTTTGTAGTTCCCCTCCAGGTAGTGACAGTCCCTGGGGTGACATCCCCCTATAAAAACACCGTCAGCCCCTTTCTGAAAGGCTTCCAGAATATAAACAGGAGCTACCGCCCCCGAACACATTAGCCTTATCATTCTCAGATTAGGAGGATACTGGAACCGGCTTATACCGGCAAGGTCAGCGCCGGCATAGGCACACCAGTTGCAACAGAAGCCAACAATTTTGGGCTCAAAGTTATCCATCATCATACTCCTGCTAAAGCAGCGTCAAGCATCGCCGAGATTTCTTTTCTCGTAAACCCTCGCTGCTGAACAGCTCCGGAGGGACAGGCGGCACAGCAAGTGCCACAGCCCTTGCAAAGAGCTTCGTTTACAGCAGAGACTCCCTTTTCTCGATTCACAGCTATTGCCCCGTAAGGGCAGAGGACCTCGCACACGCCACAACCACTACAGAGCGCCTCATCCACGGAAGCAACGATTCCTTCACCAATTATGGCATCCTTAACCAGTATGGTAGTAGCCCGAGAGGCAGCAGCTTTCGCCTGGGCGATGCTTTCCTCAAGGGATTTCGGTGCGTGAGCCAGCCCGCAGACAAAGACCCCGTCCGTGGCAAAGTCCACAGGACGTAGTTTGACGTGCGCCTCCAGGAAGAAGCCGTCTTCATTCACGGGCACCTTGTATAGCATGGCAAGCTCCCTCACATCCGGTGAAGAGGCCATCGCTACACTTAAGGCAATGATGTCAGCATCAATAGCTATTTCATCGCCAAGCACTTTATCCTTAACCTGGACTCTGAGCAGAAGCTGACTACCTTTTCTCTCCTGTCTTACCTTAGGTTTATCTTCCAAATCGTAATGCAAAAAGATAATCCCTTTCCGCCTTGCTTCTTCATAATACTCCTCGTAAAATCCATATGTCCTTATATCCCGGTAAAGGACATAAATATTCATCTCAGATTTCATCTCTTTAAGCTTCAATGCATTCTTAATCGCCTCGTTGCAGCAGACCCTGGAGCAATAAGGCCGTTCCTCATTCCGACAACCCACGCACTGAACCATTACCAGATTGTCACAGTTGACGATATCCAGGTTTTTCCTTACTATTTCTTCCTCAAGTTCAAGTTGAGTAAGCACCCTCGGGTCTTTTCCATAGAGGTATTCGTCCGGCTTATATTCCTCGGCTCCCGTGGCAATTATGGTGACGCCATGGTCTATCTTTTCTATAACCCTGCCTCTATACCTCATTATTTCTGTGGTGAAGTTGCCAACATACCCGTGAACGTCCACAATCCAGGTGTCGGTATATACTCTAATCTTGGGGTGTCCCTGGACTCGCTTAACGAGCTCACCAAGAAATTGTTGCACGTCCTCGCCGTCAAGATTGTAATGTATCCTTCTGGCTACCCCACCAAGCACGTTGCTCTTCTCGATAAGATGAACCTCGAATCCCTGTTCCGCTAATGTTAAGGCGCTGGTCATTCCTGCCACCCCTCCTCCAATAACTAATGCCGCACGGTTGACCGGAAGAGACAAAGGCTGCAGGGATTCAATAAGCCTGGCTTTGGCTACCGCCATTTTTATCAGGTCTTTTGCCTTCTCAGTGGCTTTATCCGGCTCACGCATATGTACCCAGGAGCATTGGTCTCGAATATTCGCCATCTCGAAAAGATACGGATTGAGCCCGGTCTTTCTGATTGTCTCTCGGAACAAAGGTTCGTGAGTCCTCGGGGTACAAGATGCCACAACAACCCGATTAAGCTTGTACTCCTCAATTACTTTCTTTATCCTCTCTTGAGTATCTTGAGAACAAGTGAAAAGATTTCTTTCAGCATAGGCCACATTGGGCAAGGTCTTAGCAAATTCAGTGACATCAGGGACATTCACATACCCGCCGATATTGATTCCGCAGTGGCAGATGAAGACTCCAATTCTTGGCTCTTCTCCTTGCACATCTTTCTCTGGCGGGTACACTCTTTCTTTGGTCAGAGTCTTCCTTGCCGAGGCCAGAAAAGCAGAAACCTCACCCGCAGCACCACTCGCCTGCATCACTGTCTCGGGAATGTCTTTAGGCGCCGAAAAAGCCCCACAGACGAATATTCCGGACTTTGAGGTCTCCATTGGTGAGAAAGGCTTTGTCTGACAAAATCCGTAAGGATTAAGCTGGATTCCAACCTTCTTAGCGAGCTTAACTAATTCTGGAGAAGACTGGAAACCTACAGAGAGAACCACCATACTGAATTTCTCAGTCTTTGTTACGCCATCCTCGGTAGTAAATTTGACTACCAGGTCACCCGTGCTATCTACTGCTTCAACGCTGTAAACCTTCGACCTGACGAACTGTATGCCACTCTCTTCTTTGGCACGTTCATAGTATCTATCAAAATCTTTGCCGTAAGTCCTGAGGTCCATGAAGAAGATAGTCACGTCCAAGGGAACCGTACTGTGTTCCTTGGCAATCATAGCTTCCTTAATGGCATAAGTGCAGCAGACGGAAGAGCAGTAAGGCCTGTTATGCTTGGCGTCCCTTGAGCCCACGCATTGAATGAAAGCTATCTTTTGTGGAGGAACTCCGTCAGAGAGCCGCTGCAAGACGCCCTGGAACGGTCCCGAAGCACTTAATATACGCTCGAATTCGATACTCGTGACCACGTTGGGAAGTCTCCCATAGCCAAGCTCGTAAACCTCAGCCGGGTTATAGCATTCAAATCCTCCGGAGAAGACAATTGCTCCCACCTTTACTTCCTCAAACGTGTCTTTCATAGAATGGTCAATAGCCCTGGCTTCACATCTGTCAACACATTCCAGACATTGGATGCATCCTGTGACCTGGCCGGCAAGACATCGGTTTGCCTCCTCACACGCTTCCTGCGTCGAGTACCCCAAAGTGACCTCTCCAAAACCTTCCCTTTGTTCCACGGGCACTTCCGCCATTTTATGCTGTGAACTCTCACCAAACCGATTCCTCAACCTCTGGATTTCCTCATCCGTCAGTTTCTGGGGTTCCGATTTTTCTTCTGCAGGCAAAGGCATCCCGTGCAGGAATGCATCTATAGAGCGGGCAGCCCGCCTGCCTGCTGCCATTGCATCCACTACGTAGGCTGGACCGGTTGTCACATCCCCACCGGCAAAAACACCCTCAATATTGGTTGCACCGGTACCAGAGTTCACTTCTATGGTCCCGCGCTTGGAGAGCGAAATGCCCAATTCTTTAACAAAATCCGTCTTCGCCGCCTGTCCCAGAGCAGCTATAACAGTATTTATAGGAAGTTGAAATTCAGAGCCTTCAAGAGGTACTGGTCGAGGGCGTCCCGAAGCATCGGGAGCGCCGAGCTTCATCTTAATAAGCTCAACTTTAGAGAGCCTTTTATTCCCGATAAAACGGCTGGGAGCAACAAGAAACTCAATCTTGATGCCCTCTGTCTCTGCAGCATCAATCTCTTCCACAGATGCTGGCATCTCTGTTCTGGTACGGCGATAAAGGATGGTAACTTCTTCAGCCCCCAGGCGTTTAGCTGTCCTGGCGCAGTCGAGCGCCGTGTTTCCGCCACCGATGACAGCAACTTTTCGGCCCACCCTTACCTTCTTGCCAAGGTTCACATTGCGTAGAAACTCAACCCCTTGCACGACGCCGGGAAGGTCTTCCCCGGGAACTTTTAGTTCCATCCCCTGATGAGCACCGATACCAATAAAGATAGCGTTGAATTCTCCTCTAAGCTCGCCTAGAGAAATATGCTTACCGACCTCAACCCCGATCTTTATCTCAACACCGAGCTTTGTTATATATTCAATCTCCTTGCGGACAACTTCTTTGGGAAGGCGATATTCGGGTATTCCAACCTGGAGCATGCCGCCCGGCTTGGGCAGAGCCTCGAAGATAACTGCTTTATGTCCCTTAAGAGCGAGGTCATGAGCTGCGACCAGGCCTGCTGGTCCTGCTCCTATGATTGCAGCGCTCTTTCCACTGGGTTCAACAGTAGGCACTTCAAGCTTCTCTATATCGGAATAGTCAGTCACAAATCTTTTGAGGTTCCGTATGGCCAGCGGCTCATCAATCTGGCCACGATTGCAGGCTTCCTGACAGGGAGCATAGCATATTCGCCCACAAATACCGGGGAGAGGATTCGTTGCCCTGATGAGTTTATACGCTTCTTCATTTTGCCCTTCAGCTATCAGTTTAATGTAGCCGGGAACGTTCATATGGAGGGGACAGGCATCACGACAGGCAGCATGACAAAGGCGCTCTTCTTCCTTATCAATCACACACTTTTTAGGAACTGCTTGAGGAAAAGGTGTGTAGATGGCACGGCGAGACCCGAGTCCCATGTTGAACTCGCTTTTCATGACTACGGGACACCATTCACTACATACCCCACAGCCGGTGCACTTCTCCCAATCAACATAAGTTGCCTTTTTGCGCAGCTTCACATTGAAATTTCCCGCCTCACCATTAATGCTCTCTATCTCTGTGTAAGTAAGGAGGGAGACGTTTTGATGCGAGGCAACCTCCACCAATTTCGGCGAAAGAATGCACATGGAACAATCATTGGTGGGGAAAGTCTTATCAAGCTGGGCCATAACGCCCCCGATAGAAGGTGACTTTTCTACAAGGTAGACGTAATATCCGGATTCAGCAAGGTCTAAAGCCGCTTGAATCCCTCCTACACCCCCACCTACGACAAGAACTGCCCCTATTTTGCCGTTTCCGCTTTGCTTTTCCATAATGACACCTTTACATTACAATCTCTGCAATGCCTCCTTAGCAAGCCCGGAAGGCTCCACCTCCACTCCTCGAGACCGTGAGTCAACAATTGCACTCACCATCTCATGGCGCAATTTCTGGCAGAAGACATCGATTTCCTTTATCTTTTCCACAAAAGACGGGGCAACGTATCCTTCTCTAACTGCCATGCTTCTCAGAGCCTTCATGATATCGGCAAAATCAACATTCTGAGGACAGTGTCCCTGACAGTTATAGCACTGGATGCAGAACCAGATAGTGTCTGAAGAAAGGACTTCTTTCCTCATCCCCAGAAGCACCATGCGAATTATCCGGCGGGGATTGAATTTCTGGTCGATATCAGCAACAGGGCAACTCGCAGTGCAGAGGCCACAGGCGAAACAAAGCTTAATATTTTCTCCGCCTGGCTCATTGGCAACATCGTACTTGAACTTGGTATCCAATTCACTCAAAGCTACAGTCATTTTCGCCTCCTTAATTCCCACTCGGGATAGGAATCTTATAGTAGTCCAGCAGCTCCCAGTATGTCGGGAACTTTTTCCTCCCGTCCGATAAACATGATGTGCACTCCATCACAGATTCTCTCTTCTTTCATTTGCCTTATCATCCGGGCAGTTATTTCTATTCCTTTGGCAACCCCTGTTCCCTTCGGAGCTTGAGCCAGCTCGTCAATGATACGTTGAGGGATAAAAACACCAG
>JAOUFZ010000089.1 GCA_029857995.1 Dehalococcoidia bacterium | reverse complement strand
CCGGGCGGATGGTGAGAAGGCTATGTCACGGGGGCAGGAGGTGTTCGGCCACATCGAGAAGTATCCCAAGCCTGTAATCGCTGCCATAAATGGGTTCGCCCTCGGTGGTGGTTGCGAGCTGGCAATGGCCTGCCACTTCAGGATAATGCTCAACTCTCAGCAGGTGGTGATGGGGCAGCCCGAGATTGACCGGGGTATTATACCTGGCTGGGGTGGCACCCAGCGGTTGCCCAGGCTGGTAGGCAAGACCAAGGCACTGGAGATGCTGCTGCTTGGTACCAGGGTCAGCGCCCCCGAGGCTCTGAGCATTGGGCTCATAACGAGGATATCTCAGCCAGGGCAGTTGATGAATGATGCCAAGGAACTTGCCAAGACACTGGCAAAGAAGGCCCCGATTGCTGTGCAGATAATCCTCGACGCAGTGACCCGGGGACTCGAGGCCACCACTGACCAGGGCGTGAAAATAGAATTGGAAGGCTCACAGCGAGTTAGCAAAACGAAGGACGCTATGGAAGGGGCGATAGCGTTTATCCAGAAACGAGAGGCGGTCTTCACCGGAGAATAGATTTCTGGGCGAAAGTAAGAAAATAAAAGGAGGTTTTCTGATATGAAAGTTGAAGATGTGAAGAAGATTGCGGTCATGGGGGCAGGGGACATGGGACATGGCATTGCCGAGGTAGCCCTGCTTGCTGGCTACAAGGTGGCAATGCGGGATATCGAGCAGAGATTCGTTGACAAGGGGCTTTCCAGGATCAAGGAGAGCCTGGATAAGCTCGTGGGAAAACAGAAAATCACTGCAGAGAACAAAAATGCAATGGTGGCTAATATCCAGACCTTTGTTGATATTGCCGAGTCTGTTAAGGACGCTGATTTTGTTATTGAGGCAGTCCCCGAGATTATGGAGCTCAAGAAACAGGTTTTCCAGGCACTGGATAAAGCCGCTCCTAAACATGCCATACTGGCTTCAAATACCTCCAATATGAGCATTACTGAGATCGCTGCGGCTACGGAGAGGCCGGAGCAGGTCGTCGGTATGCATTTCTTTAACCCGGCTGTCTTGATGAAACTCGTCGAGGTCATAAAGGGAGGGAAGACAAGCGAAGACACAATGCAGGTGGCATATAATCTGGTGCTGAAGATGAATAAGGTGCCGGTCAGGGTTGAGAAGGACTCTATCGGGTTTGTATACAATCGGATCAATGCGCCAACTGCAGTTCTACTTGACCTCATATTAGAGAAAGGCGAGGCTGCCCCTATGGAAATCGATGCCAAGATGAGAAAGATAGGTATGCCTATGGGGCCATATGAGCTGATGGACTACGTGGGGCTGGACGTTGCCTATCACAGCGCTCTTTATTTTGCTGAGAAACTTTCTCGTGACTACGCGCCGCCCAGCTGGCTCAAAGCTAAGATTGATGCCGGTACGCTGGGGAAGAAGACAGGCAAGGGCATTTTTGACTGGTCTAAGGGCAGACCGGACATAGACTTGTCCAAGGCGAAAGAGGATTTTGACCCTAGTGCCTTGATTGCCCTGCAGGTTAACGAGGCCACGAAACTGCTCGAGGGCGGGGTAGTCAAGAGTGCGGATGAAATTGACAAGGCCATGGTCAATGGCGGCGGTTCGATGTTTGGTCCTTTCCAGCTTGGCAAGAGTATAGGATATGACAAATTGGCTAAGATATGTGAGGACCTTGCCAAGAAGTATGGTGTCAAAGCATTCGAGCCCAGTGAAACGTTAAAGAAGGGGAATATCTGATAAGAAATCCAAGGTAGGCTTAAGTGAGTTAAATCAAGCGGGGCTGCCTCACGCGGATTGCGTCTCTTGTGGTGCGGCCCCGGTTTTACTATGGTGTCAACATTGTTCGTATCTTGACTCTGTCTCCCTCCAAAGTTGAGCCTGTTTGATAATCTTCTCTGTCATCCTGAGGCCGTCTCGTAAGAATCCTGAAGATAATGGACAGTGTCGAGATGATATACTATGAGCGATTTGGGACAGTGTTAGAGATGAAAAAAGAGAAGAGACTTTTGCTGTTCTCAGTCCTGATTCTGGTTGGTACGCTGCTCTTTAGTACTATCCCTGCTTCCGCCGGTGAAAATCCTGGTCGTGGAAAGTCACTGGGAGAAGCCAGAAAGGCCCTGGAACAAGAACTTTCCGCTCTGACTGGAGCCGGCTTGGTCGGTATTGCCCATTCTGAAGGTGAGAGCGAAGTCATCGTCCTTGTCGAGGATGAACAGGCGAGGCAGAGAGTGCCCCGTTCCTTCAAAGGCTACACCGTGCGGACGGAGGTTACCGGGAAAATACAAGCATTTTCTACGCAGGTAGCGGAGCCCCTGACCGATGTCAACGAGGAGAGACAAGGCAAGGTCAGCCCCCTGGTCGGCGGGATAAGCCTGTCAGCCTACGTCAGGAGAGGGATGGGAATATACCCTTACGCTGGCACCTTGGGCATGGTCACCTATGACAACAAGATTCTGTCTAACGCCCACGTTATCGCTATAAATTCGGAGACGGGTGAGTTTCTCAACACAGGAACACCCATCATCCAACCGGGAAGTTACGACGGAGGAACGCTGGACGATCAGGTGGGAGCACTCGAGGCATACATACCTATTGACTTTGCGCCCAACGCCAAAAACTACGCCGATGCTGCTATAGGCAGTATTGATGGCGGTATCGAAGCATCTCCTGGCGAGCAGTTATATGAAGGAGGTAACTACTGGATTGAAGGGTGGACCGAGGTCTCTAGAGGAGATATCGTACGAAAATCTGGGTACACGACTGGAGTAACCGCCGGCGAGGTCATTCACACCAATGTCTCTGTCGTGGTGTGGTATGGTGACAAATCAGCTTACTTCGTGGACCAGATTGTGGTAACTCAAGATAATTGGTCCTTCGCGGCGCCGGGCGATTCAGGCTCTGCAGTGGATAAAGACGGAGAGTTCGTGGGGCTGGTTTTTGCTGGCTCCGAAAGGAGCGCGGTCATCAGCAAGGCCGGGCACATCATCGATGAGCTGGGTATCGCTGCCGAGCCTCTGGCAGGTCAGTATAGCCTCACCATAACCAGCACCCCTGGCGGTTCGGTGACCCAGCCCGGCGAGGGGATGTCAGTCCACGGTGCCCAGGAAGTCATCGCCCTCGTTGCTCAGCCTGATGAACACTGGCACTTCGTGGGATGGACCGGCGATGTGGACACCATCGCCAATGTTACTGCCGCCCAGACCACTATCACCATGACCGATTCCTACTCCATCACCGCTAACTTCGAAATAGACGAAGGCTGGTGCAGCCTGACCACCTCCAGCACCGAAGGCGGCTTGGTAACCGCACCCGGTGAAGGGACTCATGTCTATGAAGCTAACAAGCCGGTCAGCCTTGTCGCTCAAGCCGACGAACACTACCACTTTGTGGACTGGACTGGCGATGTGGGTGCCATCAGCAATCCCCAGGCTGCCTCGACCAATATCACCATGTACGATTCCTACTCCATCACGGCGAACTTTGAACTGGACGCAGGGTGGTATGGCCTCACCATCGCCAGCACCTCCGGCGGTTCGGTAACCAAACCCGGTCAAGGCACTTTCGTGTATCAAAGTGGGACTATCGTCGATCTCATTGCTCAACCCGACGAAGGCTACGACTTTGTCAAGTGGACCGGTGATGTAGATACCATCGCGGATGTCAATGCTGCCCAGACCACCATCACCATCAACAGCTCCTGCTCCATCACCGCCAATTTTGAGTCGTGGCATCGGGACCCCGTGGCGCTGTTGTTGGTATCCAGCACCGAAGGCGGTTCGGTAACCGGCCCCGGTGAAGGGACATTCCCGTGTTCTCTGGGCAGCATGGTTATCCTTATGGTTGAGGCAAGTAGCGGCTACCAGTTTGCCAACTGGTCGGGCGATGTGGACACCATTGCTGACGTTGACGCTGCCACCACCACCATCACCATGGACACCTCTTATTCCGTCAGAGCCGATTTTCGGCAGACCTCCTCACCGTGCTGTACTGCCACCGCAGCCTACGGCACGCCTATGGCCAGCGAACTGGGAATTCTCCGTCAGTTCAGAGACGAATACCTGCTAACCAACCCGGTGGGGAAAAGCCTGGCAGACCTCTATTACAGGGTCAGCCCACCGCTGGCCGAGGTCATAACTGATCACCCCAGCCTGAAGCCAATAGTGAGAGGTGGGCTGGCGCCCGCTGTGGCCATGAGTACCATAGCTGTCAACACTTCTCTGGCCGAGAAGGCGGCTATAGCAGGCTTGTTGGTGCTGTTTTCGGTGGCACTGGCAGTCTGGGCAACGAGGCGGCGAGGCAGAGGGTCAGAGTATATCTGAAGGCGGAATGAAACATCGTTGCGAGGCTGACTTTAGTCAGCCGAAGCAATCCGGGCGAGGGCAATGAGATTACCATGCGGAGTTTACTCTGAGCGGGGGTGAGGTTTTTGCCTTCGGCTCAGCGTGACAAGAAGCAAAAGGCTCATAATGACAAAATGTGCCTGACAAAGCAGGCAACCAAAAAAATCTGGACAAGGGGGGGCTTCATCCGAGATAATGCCGAGGACCACAGGCGCAACCAGGGGTTAGTATCTCTTCCAAAACCATCTTCCACTTGTCTCCAAGAAGCCCGGCGTCCAACCCTGTTTATGAGGCGCCTATCTTAACTGCGGCATCGTAGCGCCCGCTTAGAGGTTCGTTCACTTGGCCGACAATGACCTTGTCCCGCTCATGACCCACAACGCAGGGGCTGGCTACCGCAGGTTGAGGTGCCTGCGGGGACTTTTTCGGAGAAATACTCATAGCTCCCGTGTAAATGGCAGTCATTTTCAGCAGGATGCCTATCCGGCAGAAACCTCATAAAAGACAATTACTCCTCCTGTCTGGAGTTGAGGAATGTAAGTATAGAGGGAAGTATCGCTCAGTGGATTGTAACCCAAATCGACCTTGTCTCCTTCTCCCAGCCCAGCGTTAGCCACAAGCGGGAAGATATCACTTATCCGGTTGGAATCAAGACGCAACGATGTCAGGCTGGTCAAGTCGGCAAGTGAGGATATGTCACTTATCTGGTTGGAATCAAGACGCAACGATGTCAGGTTGGCCAAATCGGCCAGTGCAGATATGTCACTTATCTGGTTGGAATCAAGACGCAACGATGTCAGGTTGGCCAAATCGGCAAGTGAGGATATGTCGCTTATCTGGTTGGAATCAAGACGCAACGATGTCAGGCTGGTCAGGTTGGCAAGTGCCGATATGTCGCCTATGTGGTTGGAATGAAGATCTAGGTCTGTCAGGCTGGTCAGCTCGCCCAGTGGGGACATATCGCCTATCTCGTTCCACCCAAGATCCAACTCTGTCAGACTACTCAGGTACGCCAGTGGAGATATGTCACTTATCTGGTTGGAATCAAGACGCAACAATGTGAGACTGGTCAAGTTGGCAAGCCGGGATATATTGCCTATCTTGTTGGACCCAAGATACAAGTTTGTCAGGCTACTCAGGTTGGCCAGCGGGGATATGTCACTTATCTGGTTGGAATCAAGACGCAACAATGTGAGGCTGGTCAAATTGCCAAGCCGGGATATATCGCTTATCTGGTTCCACCCAAGATACAAGTCTGTCAGGCTACTCAGGTTGGCCAGTGGTGATATGTCGCTTATATTGTTGGAGTCAAGATACAGGTGTCTCAGGCTTGTGGCATGCTCTAGTCCCGTGAGGGCGACGATACCTCTTTCCGAAGCACAAAATGAGGTCAGGTTTTCTACGTCAGCTTCGTAGATGTCTCCAGTCGGCTTGCCTACCGCTTCGCGAATTGCAGCCTCAAGATTTTGGTCAGTAAAGCTTATTTCAGCAAGGCCACAGCCAGCACAAGGCTCACGGCTATTCTTCTCAGATTCTTCAACTATCTCATTAAGTGTTTCATCTCCATCACCCCCAAATACCCTTAGGCGCTTCCAAAAATCGAAGGCTACAGCACCTTCCAAGCGGAACTTGTAGTCCGCAATGTTTAGTATCTTGTCATTTTGTGGCTCAATGTACAGCCAGGTTCCGTCTCTTAGTAAGAATGCCACTACCAAATGAAATGGGTTTTCTATACCATAAAACGTCTTTGCTAGATTCCTACTACTTTCGCTTCGTTCGCGTAGGTATAGAACCATTGACGCCTCGAATCCCTTTAGATATGCGCTTCGCCACAGGTCAGCAGAGAAATGCTTGCAATCATAAACATTTGGTAGAAATGTTCGACGGTCAATCCTATCTTCTTTAAGAAACGACTGTATTTCTTCCAATGTGGCCGGACTAGCATCGGCTGCAGAGTACTCCTCCGCTATCAAGTCATCTGTGGCCTCCATAGTTATGTACGGCACACAACTACACATAAGTAGGCTGAATACGACACCTATTAACCCTATTCTTTTCATCAAGATTGACTCGCTACCAAGCCTTCACTCCGCCGGGCGCGTTTGCATTACTTCAGAGTCTATATTTGGGTAAACGTGGATGGAATCACCAGAAGGTACTGTTTCGGTACTGTTTTGGCTAGAAAATGGTACTAGGACAGAGAGACAATGAAATGGACTATTTCTTGTTCAGCGTAGTGAGACTAGATGAAACGTCATCCTGTGTCTTCGCCCGGGAGTGCCACAATGCCTGAGCAAGCAGGTCACACGATTGTCCGTATTTATCAGCTCAGGCAACAGAAGCCTGGCTTGTTACTCAGTTGCACCAAGAAATCGGATGTTGGTGGCTAACCCTATAGTATGTCCTGGACGCCGCACAAAGACCATTGGGAGTTTCCTGGATAGGGGTACAATAGTCTTTGAGAAAAATAGCCTCCGTGAGAAACACGCTTAAGAACTAATATGAAGGTCGCTGGTCAAGTGCGGGCGTCAGAGGGTTGCTGTAGTTGCAAGATGCTCAGCCTAGCAGATATAGAAATATGAGGTGGACTCTCTTCTCCTGCCAGGGCAGAATCTAACATCTTCTTCGCAACCCA
>JAOUFZ010000088.1 GCA_029857995.1 Dehalococcoidia bacterium | reverse complement strand
TCGCCATCCACAGGCAACAGATCTCTGTAGCGCCACATGCTCGGTGGCCCCTTGATAATCGTTTCCCGACTTGCCGCTTTGGCTATAGACTTGTAGTCGTAGTTCACCTCTAACGGACTGAAGCAAAAGTCACACAGATTTAGAGGCTGCAACGGATACTCTCGCCCACACTTCCGGCAGCGCAAGGCTATAGCATAGGACAAATCTTCCTCCCTTCATCTCCTAGTTTTATCCAAGAATACATGCTGGACAAGTCACCACGTTGAGAATTATGCTCTTACTCACAATATTGTCAGCGACATCGGTCACCACTACCGTGACGGTAACGTCACCTTCTGTATCCGGGGCAGTCCAGGTAATCATGGAGCCCTCCCCAGAAATCTCGCCACCATCGCATGACCATTCATAAACCAGTTCGCCGAGTTCGCCATCCGTGTTTGAAGCAATGCACTCAATATCGTATGGGTATGTTTTCAGGACCTTGTACCCTGTAGCAGTTTCTTTCAAATATGGGTGCTCGGCAGTAACAATCAGGTCTTCAATAGTTGGCGGAGTACCAGTTGCCGCGCTGAGATATACGAACCTTGTGTCTTCCCCACCATGACCATCAGTAACCGCAACTGTGACGTGGTATATGCCAACTTCTTCGGGAGCAGTCCAGTTTACAACTGTGCCTGTGCCAGAAATACTACCTCCACTGGCCGACCACTCATAACTCAGCTCGTCGCCATCAGGGTCTGAAGCAGTACACGTCACCTGGATAGTACCGGAAGGAGTGGTCCAGTCTGGATCGGCTATCAGGCTGCTAATGGTTGGTGGCTCATTGGCTCTCACCGCGACGGTTACATAATCCGTTACGTCGCCACCACGACCATCGGTCACCGTGACTGCAACACTGTAGGAACCTTCAGACACAGGAGCGACCCAGGTAACCGCATCGCCATCCCCACTTATGTCGCCTGCGCTAGCCGACCAGATATAGCCTAGCTGGTCGCCATCAGGGTCCGAAGCACTACACATCACCTGGAGACTACCCGAGGGAGTAGTACGCTCTGCCTCAGCTTCGAGGCTCGTGATAATTGGCTGACGATTGGTTGACGTTGTGCAAGATGAGGCCAAGAATAGCACTATTACCACCACAGTTACCATAATTGCCAGAAATCTTTTATTGTTCATTAGTTTCTCTCCCCATATATTGTTTTATCCAAAAGTACATACTGAGCAAGACACCACATCGAGGATTATGCTCTTAGTCACTCTATTGTCAGCGACATCAGTCACCATTACCGTGACCGTAACTTCGCTGGACACATCTGGGGCAGTCCAGGTAATCGTAGAGCCATCCCCGGAAATCTCGCCACCATCGCATGACCATTCATAAACCAGTTCGTCGCTTGTGTTTGAAGCAATACATTCAATATCGAATTCTTTTGTTTTCCCAACCTTGTACCCAGCAGTGGTTTCTTTCAAATATTTGTGCTCGGCAGTAACAATCAACTCTTCAATAATTGGCGGAGTACCAGTTGCCGCGCTGAGATATATCAACCCTGTGTCTTCCCCACCATCGCCATCCTTAACCACAACTGTGACGCGATATGTGCCAACTTCTTCGGGAGCAGTCCAGTTTACAATCGCTCCTGTCCCAGGAATATCGCCCCCGGTGGTTGACCACTCATAACTCAGCTCGTCGCCATCAGGGTCGGAAGCAGTACACGTCACCTGGATACTATCCGAAGGAGTGGTCCAGTCTGGATCGGCTACCAGGCTGCTAATATATGGCGGGTTATTGGCTCTCACCGTGATGGTTACCTGTTTCATGACTTCGCCACCGCCGCCATCGGTCACCGTGACTGTAACATCGTAGAAGCCTGCAGAGTCAGGAGCGGTCCAAATAACCGTAGCTCCTTCCCCACTTATCTCGCCTGCGCTAGCGGACCAGTTATAGCTTAGCTCGTCACCATCGCTGTCTGAAGCAGTACACGCAATCTGGCAGCTTCCCGAAGGAAGAACTCTCTCGGGCTCAGCTTCTAGACTAGTGATGGCTGGCCGATGGTTGGCTAGCACCGTATCAAATAGGATTGAAAGCAGCACTACTGCCGCCACAATTACCGCTGATATTATCACCAAGCTGTTCTTTTTTGCCCCCCCTCTGCTCAATTCGAGCTCTCTTTTCATCCTCGTTGTTTTTTTAGTCACCATTTAGTCCGTCCTCCTTATCGCGTGTAATCAAGCCTCAACTCTACGAATTCCTCTCTTCTACTATTTATTATTTAAGGCCACCCAGGCTCAAGAGTATCTTCATACGCAGCTATGAGATCAGTGCCTTTCATTACTATGTTGCCATTACTTACTTCATATATAACTGAGGCTTTGGGGAAATCCACACACGCCCCCCCAATTCCTTCGCCTGTCGTTGCTTCAAAAGTAGTGGCACACCTATCACATATTAGGACGGACTCTTCAAGAGAGAAACCTATTGACTGGCATGGCGGGCAAACATTTGCCCGGACATAGATTTCTCCATCCACTACATATGCCATGAAATTCATATTATTCTGTATCTGTAGGTTAAAGTGTACATTTCCATTATTCTCAACCTCACCTACTGGTAGGGATACAGTATCGCCAACAACCTGCGGCTCAATCCACGTAGCCTTTATCGGTTCGCTATTTGGTGGGTTACTGCTGCTACACGACGCTGTGCTTAGTATTATCGCAATTAATACTAAACCGGGTACTATCTTCTTTAACATCTTTTCGATTACCTCCTTTTTGGTCGATCTTGTTTATGATTCGCCCATCCTGCAAGATTATGATTTCTTTGGCATGGCGGGCTATGTCAGGGTTATGGGTAACCATGACAATGCTGCGTCCATCTTTATTTAGTTGCTGGAATAAACCTAAAATTTCCCTTCCCGTTTCTTGGTCCATATTACCTGTGGGCTCATCTGCCAGAATCAATGAGGGGGAATTAACCAAAGCTCGCGCGATGGCTACTCTTTGCTGCTCCCCGCCACTTAGTTGGCTGGGTTTGTGCTCAGTCCTTCCCCCCAACCCTACCTCTTCTAACATGTCCAATGCGCTCTCCTCTTCTTTTTCCAATCCACAAAAAATTAGCGGCAACATTACATTCTCCAAAGCAGTGAGAGACGGAAGCAAATGATATTGCTGAAAAACATAGGCAATCTTATTTCTTCGTATACCGACAAAATCGTTTTCATCTAAATTGTCGATACGCTTCCCATCTAAGATTACTTCACCACTGGAAGGATAGTCTAAGCCGCCGATGACATTTAGGAGGGTGGACTTCCCACTTCCGGAAGGACCCATAATGGCTATGAAGTCGCCTTCATCCACACGAAATGAAACATTGCTCAAGGCGACTACTTTAGCCGTTCCCTGTCCATAGATTTTCGATACGTTTTTGATTTCCAGCATTTTGCTACCTCACAAAGACCTGAAAGAGTCGGCAACCTTAATTTTGGAGGCACGGAACGCAGGATAAACAGTGGCTATGACCGCAATAAAGGCAGCCAGAGCCAGTGAAGGGAAGAAATACTGGGGAACATAAGTAACAGCTACACCCTCAAAAATCAGCGGCCCGACTATGTATGCTAGTAAAGTCCCAACTAAATATCCAAGGAAGCCTCCCGCTACCCCAATGATTATGGCCTCGTAGAGAAAAATCTTAATTATCTGATCGCGTGATGCTCCCACTGCTCTCATTATGCCGATGTCCTTGATTCTTTCATGAACCGAGGTCAGCATCGTATTGACCACACCAAAGCAGCCCACGGCCAGTGTAATTCCAGCTAAAGCCAGCAGAAATTTGCTTACCTTTTCCATCATGCCCATTTCAGTCTCAGCTATCTGCTTTACGGCAACTGCCCGAACTCCTGGGATATTTCCATTAATGGAAGCCGCAATATCTGATGTAGGACAGGCACTACATAGGGCACGAACGTCTATTGAGGAAACTAACCCTTCTTTATCGAATGCCTCCTGTGCCGTTTCTATATGAAGGAAAACTTGGTAATCTTCGTTCGAGCCTGTCTCCTCGAGAATACCGGCGATGGTTACCTCCCTCCCGTTAGTTGCAATTTTGTCGCCTACACTGAGTTCCAGTAACTCAGCAACCATTGCTCCCACCAGAGCCTGGTCTGCATTTTCAAGGTACTCCCCTTCTCGGATTCTCCACCACGTCTTGAGTTGGCGTTCTTGTTGAGGGTCCACTCCAACTATTATCACAGACGTTCCTTTTATCTCGGTGTTCATGTAAAGTCTTGGAGCAATCGTGGCAATATCACCCTCATCCTCAATATTCAATGCCGCTCTTATCTTGCCGTCTGCTATCTGTCTGATCTCCGGCAATTCGTTCTCAGGAATGTAGTTCTCTCCAACTGCCAAAGTGCCAAGACTTAAGCCTCCTAATCCTACGTCAATATCGCTTATCGCAGGCATGACCACTAAATTAGCGCCATATTTTTCCAACTGACCATAGATGTTTGTCTCGCCGGCAAGGGCGGTTGTAAGCACAGCAACAATTGTTGCCACACCGATAACCACGCCGAGCGAGGCGTATAACATACGCTTTTTCCTTCGTATGACGTCTTTCACAACTATCTGGTACAGTTTCATCAAATCCTCCTTCACAGGCGATTGAGCGCCTGCTCTAAGCCCTCAGTCGAATCATCAATATTTGCCAACGTGTGACGTCCTTAACAACTATCTGGTACAGTTTCATCAGATCCTCCTTTACAGGCGATTGAGCGCCTGCTCTAAATCCTCGGTCAAATCGTCAACATTTTCTAAGCCAACCGACAACCGGATCAGTCCATTGGTAATCCCCACCCTTTCCCTGCAATCTTTGGGCATTGAGGCATGACTCATGGTAGCTGGATGCTCGGCAAGGGAAGTGATGCCGCCCAGCGATTCCGCCAGGGAAAAGACCTTGAGCCTCCTCAAAAAGGTATTAACGCCTTTAATACCACCTGTTAGTTCACATGACACTACTCCGCCGAATCCCTTCATCTGCCTTTTGGCAATCTCGTGTCCCGTATGGGACTTGAGCCCGGGATAGAGCACCCTCCTTATCTTGGGGTGTCCCTTTAGGTAGTTTGCCACGGCCAGGGCATTCTCCTGGTGCTGTTTCATTCTTATCGGAAGGGTCTCGATCCCTCGGAGCACCAGCCAGCAATCGAAGGGGGCAGCACAGGTTCCCATAGCATTAAGTAGAAACTGCAGCCTCTGGGCTAGTTCGTCAGTGGTGGTCACCACAGCGCCACCGACAACATCGCAGTGCCCGTTGAGATACTTGGTGGTAGAGTGGACAACAAGGTCAATCCCGTATTCAATCGGTCTTAAGAAATATGGGGTGGCAAAGGTATTGTCTATTACTGTCAACAGCTTATGCCTTCTGGCGATATTAACCACCATCTCAAGGTCAACGATGTTCAGCAGTGGATTTGAAGGCGTCTCTAGCCACAACATCCTGGTATTCGGCCTTATTGCCTCCTCAATGCTCTTACTATTGTCCATTCTCAAGAAAGTGAACTCCAGCCCGAAGTCAGTCATCACATCCTGGAACAATCTATAGGTCCCTCCATAGACATCATCTCCCGAGATTACGTGGTCGCCTTTTTTCAACAGGTGCATAACCGTCGTCTCAGCCGCCATACCGGTGGCGAAGGCGAAGCCGGCTCTCCCTCCTTCAAGCCGAGCGATAGTGTCTTCCAGCACCTTCCTCGTCGGGTTTGCCGTGCGGGAGTAATCGCAGCCCCTGGTCTTGCCCACGTCCTCAAACACGAATGTTGATGTCTGATAGATCGGCACTGAAATAGCTCCGGTAGCGGTATCTGGCCTAGCCCCAGCGTGAATGGCTAGGGTTTCAAATCTCATATCCCCTCTCCTTGGCTGAATACGGTTTCTACCACTATCTTTTCCCGTAATTCGCCCGTCCGAGATGCTATTCCGCTAGCACTCTCTAAGATTCTCAAACGTTCCTCTAATTTATCCTGCTCTTTTAGGATGAACCTGACAGTTTCCGCCGCCGGGTCGGGTAAGTTACCATGTTCCAAATCCGTGAGCGGTTTTCGGTGGTCTTCTGCCATTCTTCCTGGAATTCCCACCACCGTAGCTCCAGGTGGCACTGACTTCACCACCACTGAGCCGGCACCAATTCGAGCCCTGTCTCCTATCGCGATGGCACCCAGGGCTACTGCACCGCTCCCCATCACCACATTATTGCCAATGGTAGGGTGGCGTTTGCCCTTCTTCAAAGTTGTCCCACCCAGCACTACCCCTTGATACAGCAAGACATCGTCTCCAATCTCGGCTGTCTCTCCGATCACTACGCCTGCTCCATGGTCAATGAAGAATCGCTTGCCGATTCTAGCTCCAGGATGAATTTCAATGCCTGTTAGAAAGCGACTGATGTGAGAGAGAAGACGAGCCAGGAACTGGAGCCTGTTTTGCCAAAGGAAGTGGGCGACACGGTGGAGCCACAGAGCGTGGAGTCCAGGATAGAAGAAGATAACATCTAGCGTGCTCCTCGCCGCCGGATCTTTGAGGAAAACCGTTTGAATATCTTCTCTTAAAGTCTTAAACACGATACTGCCCCTTCTTTAATTTACGGGCCTGGTGTTGTCGGATAAAGCTCCTGAAAGAGCCAGGTAGACAGGTAGCGCTCTCCCGTGTCAGGCAAAACCACCACGATAAGCTTGCCTTGATTTTCTGCTCTTTTGGCTACCTCCAAAGCTGCCCAGGTTGCTGCACCTGAAGATATGCCAGCTAGTATCCCCTCCTCCTTAGCTAATCTCCTGGCCATTGTCCCGGCATCTTCATTGGTAACTCTGATAATCTCGTCAACCAAATTTAGCCTGAGAATTTGGGGTATGAATCCCGCGCCAATACCCTGAATCCTGTGAGAACCAGGCTTGCCCCCGGAAAGAACTGGAGAGCCAGTTGGCTCAACAGCAATGGCCTTAAATTCAGGTTTCCTTTTCTTTATGACCTCAGCTATTCCTGTGATTGTT
>JAOUFZ010000003.1 GCA_029857995.1 Dehalococcoidia bacterium | reverse complement strand
CAAGTCACTAAACTCAGCGAGTGCCTTGTAGTTCCAGATGGTGAGGAGAGGAGATTTTTACGAAATTTATCTATAGATTTGCTACCTGCCTCGCCTGAATCGTCGAGAAGGCTCAAACTCTTCGGCCTCTACAAAATGGAGGAACTAGCAAAATTGCCAATCGGAGCAGTCAAGCTTCAATTTGGACGAGAAGGTCAAATCTTATGGGAATTGGCAAATGGCATTGACTCTTCAAAGCTTATGCCCTGGAAGATGCCAGAAGCCCTCACAGGCGAGGTTTTCTTTGAGCCGCCGGCGGAAGTTCTTACTATTATTTTAACTGGAGCTGGCGACCTCTTGAACAGCTTGGCAGGGCAGCTAAAGCAGCGCTGGCAATGCTGTCGCCGCTTGACCATGTGCCTTTCTTTCAGCAACGGCGATATGGTTAAACGAACGTTCCATTTCAAAGAAGCAACATGCTCCAAGGAAGTGATGCTACGTCAACTGCAGTGTTACTTGGAGAGGGCAAGATTTACGTCTCTCATTGAGAAAATGACACTAACCCTAACCGACCTTTGCTCCGAAGAGGGAAAACAGGCTTCATTTCCCGATACGCAGGTAAAACATTGGGAGAAACTGATAACGGCAATAAATCAGCTTCAACAAAGATATGGCAAGGGAATAGTTAAGCAGGTGCTATATAAGGAGAGATGCCTGCTACCAGAAGATTCCTTTTTCTTCGCTAACTTCGATGTCAAAGAGAGATGAGCAAGCTATTTCACGAGGCTATAACGCTGGAAGTCAAGGAGGACATCCAGCACAGGCCTATTGCCTTTTTGTATAAGGGTGGAAAGGAAGGTGTTGAAGAAATATGCGAACAATGGCGAGTGTCCCAGGAATGGTGGAAGAGAGCGACTAATACCCCACAAGATCTTCAATCTTGTGGGGACCCCGGGTCCCCTGCCAAATCAGAGATTCGGCAGGGGGGAATTGATAGGGAATATTTCCGAGTCAGGACTGTGAGGGGCATTGTCTGTGAAATGTACCGGGATCTGCTTACCAGTGCCTGGTATTTGCAACGCATATACGACTAAAGATGTTGATACTCGTATCTTAGTGCACAGACCACAAGCCAAGAAAATGTAGTCATTATGAATAACTACGTTGAGCTTCACTGCCATTCCAATTTTTCTATCCTTGATGGTGCATCCCATTCAGAGGATTTAGTGGCTCGCGCATCAGAAATTGGCATACCTGCTCTAGCCCTGACTGATCATGACGGGCTATACGGAATTATCCCCTTCTATAAAGCTTGCCTTGCCGCCGGGCTCAAGCCTGTTATTGGAGTGGAGATGACGCTAAAAAACGGGAGCCACATCACACTGCTGGCAAAAAACAACAGAGGTTACTCCAACCTGTGCCGGCTGATAACCAGAGCCCATCTAGAACACAGGAAAGGCAGTCCTGCCATTGATAAGAAAGGTCTTGCTCAGTATTCTGGCGATTTAATTTGCCTCTCTGGCTGTCGAAAGGGAGAAATAACCACTTTGATCGCTTCTGCACGAACAGAGAAAGCTCACGAGGCAGCTAGAGGGTATATTGATATTTTTGGTCAAGAGGACTTTTACATAGAGCTTCAGAACAATCTATATCCTGAAGATAAAAGGATTTGTCATGCTTTGGTAAAGCTAGCTAAAGACTTCGACCTGGGCTGCGTTGCCACCAACAATGTCCATTACGCTACAACAGAAAGCCACAGGCTTCACGACGTCCTTACCTGCATCAGGAATCGAACGACTTTAGATAAATGCGACACATTAAGGCTGAACTCTGAGTTTCATCTTAAGTCCTCAAAAGAAATGACAGAGCTTTTCCAGGAATACCCCAAAGCGATTTCTAATACCATTACCATAGCCGAGAAATGCACCGCCAATCTAGATTTTTCACAGTACCGTTTTCCAGATTTTCCTCTGCCTGAAGGCGATACTGCTGCCAGCTATCTAGCTAAGCTATGCTGGCAGAAAATTCACAAAAAATATGCAAACATGAACCCAGAGATAGAAGCCAAGGTCAATTATGAGCTCAATCTGATAGAGAAACTGGGCTTGTCAGGATATTTCCTCGTTGTCTGGGACATCATGGATTATGCTGAAAGAAACGGCATTCCTGCCCATGGAAGGGGCTCGGCAGCCAACTCTATTGTGGCTTATATCCTGGGCATAACCAAGGTCGATCCTATCAAGAACAAGCTATTTCTGGGCAGGTTCCTGAATGAGGAAATGTCATCCGTTCCCGATATTGATATAGATGTATCCACAGCCCACAGAGAAAGACTCATCCAGTACGTCTATGAAAAGTATGAGCGAGAGCATGCTGCTATGGTCTGCACTTATGTTACCTTCCAGGCAAGGAATGCTATAAGAGAGGTCGGCAAGGCATTAGGAATGCCACCCGAGCTCATTGATAGGATGGCAAAATCCGTTTCGGTATATGATGCCAAGGGTATAGAACAAGACCTGGCAGGTCTCAACGATTTCAAAAGCTATTTCAGTTCCGCCCCCTGGCAACAATTCATCTCCCTTTGCCGAGAAATTGCCGATTTTCCCAGACATCTATCCATTCACAACGGAGGTATGATTATCTCATCTCGTACTCTGAGTGAGATTGTGCCCCTGGAGAAAGCCACTATGCCAGGGAGAATAGTATGTCAATGGGATAAAGATGACATTGCCGATTCTGGACTGATAAAGGTAGACCTCCTTGGCCTAAGAATGCTATCGCTTATTCGTGAGGCTTGCCAGCTGGCCGAGGAAAACCACAAGACAAAGCTCGACTTGGATAGATTGCCTTTGGATGATAGAGAGGTCTACGACATGATTTGCAAGGGCGATACCATAGGTGTGTTCCAGGTCGAAAGTCGTGCTCAACTGCAAACCCTGCCGCAAACAAAGCCACACTCTATTGAAGACTTAACCATTGAGGTGGCTCTGGTAAGACCAGGCCCTCTTCAAGGACACATGGTCCATCCCTATATTAGAAGAAGGAAACATTTGGAGAAGGTAACTTACTTGCACCCAAAGCTTAAGCCGATACTCGAGGAGACTTTAGGAATAATCCTGTTCCAGGAACAGGTCATTCAGGTTGCTACCGCCATAGCCGATTTCACACCGGGCGAGGCTGACTCCTTGAGGAGGGCAATGACCAGGAAGAAACCAACAAAGGCGATGGATGAGATGAGGCAGAGATTTATAGAAGGGGCGAAAAGAAACGGAGTAGATAATGACAGGGCAAGTCGCATCTTTCAAGCCCTCGAGGGGTTTGCCGAGTATGGCTTTTGCAAGAGCCACGCCGCCGGTTTCGCCCTCTTATGCTATCAGTCTGCCTGGCTAAAGAGATATTATCCGGTCGAGTTTTATTGCGCTTTGCTCAACAACCAGCCTATGGGATTCTATTCGCCAGAGGTGATTGTCCGGGATGCTAAAAGACACGGCATAGAAGTTTTGCCTGCAGACATCAATAAAAGCAACGACAGGTGCACTATCGAAGGCGGCAAGATTAGACTTGGTTTCAGATACATAAAGGAACTTGGAGAGAAAGCCATGAGCCAAATAATGGCTGAGAGGCAGAGCGTTCCTTATCTTTCTTTCGACGATTTTTATTTCAGGGCTAGGCTGGCAAGAAAGCCCATGGAAAACCTTATCCTCGCTGGCGCCTTTGATTCATTTGGCTGCCAGAGAAGACAGCTATTGTGGCGACTTGGTCCTTTAGAAAAAAACAGCCCAAGGGAACTGCCTCTAGAATTTGGCGATACCAGCGTTTCCCTGCCTGACTTTACCGACCTTGACGAGATGAAAGCCGATTACGAAGTACAGGGATTATCTACAAAATATCACCCGATGCATGCTCTAACAAAGGACATATCCAGGGATGGTTTGCTTAAAAGCTCCGAGATTGCCCGCCTTCCCTCAAATGCCCGAGTACGCATAGCTGGCTATGTCATTACCAGGCAAAGGCCGCCCACTGCTAAAGGTTTTGCCTTTATGACGCTGGAGGACGAGGAGGGTATGCTAAATGTAATAATCAAACCAGACGTATACTGCAGGTACCGACAAATCTTCAAGCTCGAGCCATTGATACTGGTTCAAGGTACAATCCAGAGGCAAAATGATATCCTGAATATTGTCGCTGACAGGCTAATCCGACCTTGTGATGAATGGCAAAAACAAATATCTTCGACATGAATCACACGCGAGCTGTCTTGATCGGTGCCAGCAGGCTTTCTGTTGCTTCAAACTCGCACCCTTAGTAAAATGACAATCTCCAGGAGTGAAATGGCAAGAATCCGGGTAGGCACCTGTTCATGGACTGATCCGACACTGCTGAGTTCCGGGCGCTTCTATCCCGATTCTGCGCGCTCGGCCGAAGCCCGCCTCCAATACTATGCCAGCCAGTTCGATATAGTCGAAGTGGACAGCACTTACTATGCATTGCCCAACGAGAGAAATAGCTACCTGTGGGCAGAGCGGACGCCCGACGACTTCGTGTTCGATTTCAAGGCTTTCAGAATATTCACTCAACATCCGATGCCTGTCAATTCCCTACCCAAGAATATAAGGAACGAACTGACTTCGGAATTGCAGGAAAAAGCCAACATATATTATCGTGACCTTCCGGCTGAATTAGTTGATGAATTATGGCAAAGATTCGACAGTGCGCTACTACCACTGGATACAGCTGGCAAGCTGGGTGTTGTGCTCTTCCAGTTTCCACCCTGGTTTTATCCTGGCTCGCAGCAACTGGACTACATGGAGATGTGCAAGGCAAAACTGCGCCAGTACCGGCTTGCAATGGAGTTCAGAAACAACGTGTGGCTGAGCGAAAAGAATCGCGCCGCGACCTTTGGTTTTCTCAGGCGCAGCGACTTGCCATTTGTATGCGTCGACGAGCCGCAGGGCTTCAAGTCGAGTGTGCCTCCTGTCGCCGAAGTAACGTCTGACATCGGGCTGGTCCGCTTCCACGGCAGGAACAGTGAGACGTGGGAGAAGAAAGGCATCGGCCCGGCTGAACGTTTCAATTACCTTTACGCGGAAGAGGAGCTTCAACCCTGGGCCAGCAAGATCGCTGAAATCTCCAAACAAACCAGAGAGATGCATGTCTTGTTCAACAACTGCTACCAGGACAAAGCTGTGGTAAATGCCAGGCAAATGTGTTTTATGCTCGGTTCCCCCGGTCGCCCGCAAATGGCCGAAGAGTAGCCCGCACAGAGTAAGTCGGCGTCTGACTCTTACAACTGCACAGCGGCCTGCATTGTTCTCCTCAGGCAGAACGAGCCCGCTTTGCCATTTCTGCTGTAACAATCTACCGTGTTGTGACCCCTTGGTGCTATAGTGTGTCTTGCCCACCGCAACCTATTGATAATTCCTTCATTAGTGATAGAATAGGACTTTAAGGCTCATATAAGGATGAAAGTCAAGTGTGTGCGTCAGAGGGTTGCGGAGGCTCTACGATGATTGCGTGAGCACGTACGGACATGTAGACGCGCTTTTTTTGCTATAATCACATCAGTCAGTTCTCGCTGTGTGAAATGCGGAGGTGAAGTATGAAGATAGTATTTCGTCGGAGGAGAGACCGTCACGTGGCCAGACTTGGCATCTTCTTGATTGTGGTAGCCTTAATTGGCGGGATGATAGGCTGTGTTGGTATTGAGTACGGCCTTTCTATCACCAGCACCACAGGAGGATCGGTAACCCTCCCTGGAGAGGGGACTTTTGGATTCGACGAGGGAACGGTGGTCAACCTGGCGGCCGAGGCTGATGCTGGCTACCGGTTTGTCAACTGGACTGGCGATGTGGCCAGCATTGCCAATGTCAATGCTGCTTCAACCACTGTCACTGTAGACGGCTCCTACTTCATCACCGCTAACTTCGAGGTAACTACGCCCGTCGTCCGGCACAGCCTGACCATCTCCAGCACTGCTGGAGGGTCGGTAACTGTCCCTGGAGAGGGGATTTATGGCTGTGATCCCGGTACGGTGGTTGATCTCGTGGCAGAAGCCCAGGATGGCTACCGATTTGTCAACTGGGCCGGCAATGTGGGCACCGTTGGCAATGTCAGTGCTGCTTCAACCACCATCACCATGAACGGCAGCTACTCGATAACGGCTACCTTTGAAAAGAAACCGATGGGCTACGCCTGAGCTACTACACCCTGACTGTGGCGGTAAGTGAGAGCGGCTCAATGAGCCCGTCGGTGGGACAGGACACCTATGTCGCAGGCACAGCGGTCTAATAGACCGGTGCCTATACAGGCGACCAGATACGTAGATGCTTGCTTGATGCTGGGGAAGTACTTCACCTCCACTATATGAGGGAGTCGGTATTCGAATCATACCAGTGTTGTGTCGTAGGTTTGACCAAATAGCTTCCCAGCACGATTGTTGGGTTACACTTTTCGCCAAAACGTTTAGCCGGCTGGCAGCCAGTTTTATTATTGGTGTGATGAGGGCTACTTGGTGAGGCCCTTATTTCAAGATTGCCTGCTCTACTTACCTATGCGAAATACCTTAGTCCCGCACCTCGGGCATACACCTTGAGTCGCAGGGCGTTTGTTTTTCATTTTGATAGCCTTTGGATTCTTGATCTCAACCTTCTTCCTGCATTTCATGCAATATGCCTGCATTTGAACCTCCTTGCGCGTAAGATTTGTTTCTGAGAATAACATCAAGATGATGACTAGTCAATAGCCTGTCTGAACAAACCGTCGGAAAGCGACCCAACAATTCTGACTTCTGGTCAATGACTTAACAAAGAAGCTTTGTGTTGCTCAACGCTCAACGAAGACTGATCTTCAGATGGCTTTGTCATCACAGACCCAAACCAGTATGCAACGGAGTCATTTATCGAGCCATTGATGCATTTGTCTGACATCAAGGTCAGCTTGCAGGTATCCGTCCAGGTTATCGACTACCGGTCCCTTGCATACTCTGCAATGTTATGCACCCCTCAAG
Source organism: Dehalococcoidia bacterium (assembly GCA_029857995.1). GTDB lineage: Bacteria > Chloroflexota > Dehalococcoidia > GIF9 > AB-539-J10 > RBG-13-51-36. The sequence continues at coordinate 21,540 of JAOUFZ010000003.1, read as the reverse complement.
AGTGGGCTGCTATACAAGGGACATTACTGTAGTGGCATTCTGCCCCTGCCTATTCCATGCTGCCTTCCTCAACACCATACATAGCTACTTTTGCCCACCATATGGGAACCATTCTCTTCATTGCCCGGAATCCGGTGGCAAGGATCGGAATAGCTGCTGCAACCGTAGTCTATTCCGATTTGTTGTATAATGAAACAAGCTTAGTGAACACTATGCGGATGGAAGTACCAATCAGCATGAGAAAATCATGAAAATACTCACTGCAACTGATACGTACTATCCGGATGTCAACGGGGCGGCTTATTTCACATATCGGCTCGCTACCACCCTCGCGAAAAGAGGCCACAATGTCTTTGTCATGTGCCCGTCCCGATCGTCCAAAAACATGGTGTCGAATGATAAGGGAGTGACGATATACGGAATTCGCTCCATCCCCATTCTGCTATACCGAAACTTCAGAATTTCACCGCTCTTTATTTCCAGGACCGTCAGGGCAGCGGTCAAGGAAATCTGCCCCGATATCGTTCATATCCAGAATCATTTCCTGATCGGCAAGGAAGCACTGAGCGCGGCAAAGAGACTTGACATACCGGTTGTAGGCACAAATCACTTCATGCCAGAGAATCTGGTACACTATCTTCATCTGCCAGGAATTGCCGACAGGTGGGCGCAGAAGCTGGCGTGGAGACAATTTGTGAGAATTTTTGAACAACTTGATTTTGTGACCACGCCGACAAGAACCGCGGTAGCATTGCTAAGAAATGCCGGCCTTAACAAAGATGTTATGCCGATATCGTGCGGCATTGACCTGGAAAGATTCAAGCCAACCAATGACGGGTCGTATCTGAAGCGAAGCTTCGCCATACCGATCAATAAGCCGGTGTTGTTGTATGTGGGTAGATTAGAGAAAGAAAAAAGAATCGACCTGATTCTGCGAGCATTGCCCGATATTCTGCGCGTCACTAATGTCCGTTTGGTATTAGCCGGTACAGGCACAGAGAAGCGAAAACTTGAGGTATTGACAGACAGACTGGGCATACAGAAGGCAGTGACATTTACGGGGTTTGTCCCGGACAAAGACTTGCAGAACATCTATCGCATTGCTGATCTATTTGTGACGGCAGGCATAGCGGAGTTGCAGAGTATTGTAACGATGGAAGCAATGGCATCTGGTTTGCCTGTTGTTGCTGTGAATGCAATGGCCTTGCCCGAATTGGTACACGATGGAGAGAATGGTTACCTTTTTTCGGATGGGGACAGTCAAATGCTTGCTGAAAAAGTCATCGCAATACTTTCTAATCAGACAATGCGGGCGCAAATGTCAAAAAGAAGTCTGGAGATTATCAAAGACCACGATATCAATAAAATAATAGAGAAATATGAATCGATCTACAATGAGATCATCAATCGTTGAACATACTATATTATGGTCGGACAAGTTCTTGAGTTCTCGGGCGCCATACTAATTAGGCTTGCTACAAATCAAATACTATGTCCCCAGAATCACAGCGAGTAATTCCTCGACAAGCGCCACCGTTGCGATTCGATGTTTGCTGTGCCTGGTGAGTGAGCCACTCGTTAGAGGCGGACCGCGCAGGGCATAGTAGCGCTACTGGAACAGTGAGAGTTTGTAGGGGAGGTCAACATGGCTGAGGATGGGTTAGCGATGATCATTTTTTTATATCCTTGGCTTCAAGGAAATAATGAAGAGGAGTGAGCGACTAAGGCTGGCAAGCACAATGACAAGTTAGCTCTCAAATTCTGGCGGTGTATCGGGCTCCGTCTGAAGTCACACGTTGTTCATGTTTCTGAGGGACTGTTGCCAGAGCTCGATGCCACTGGTAACTTCGGTGTTAGCATGGATGAGTATAAGCCAAAGATAAACCTGCGTAAGATGGCTGTCGTGGTGATTCTCGCCATTGTTCTCATGACAGTAGCTGGATGGCTTCTAGCCCGTGAAAATTTCTATCAGATGTTTGAAGCTATCAGGAGTGCCAACTACGCACTTATCGCATCAGCCATAGCCACATATTTTATTAGTGTGGCAATTTGGGCTGGCCGCTGGCAAACTGCACTTTCTTTCATAAACTATAGAATAAGCTTTAGTACTCGTTATCTGATACTTTGCGCAACCGTTTTCCTGAACAATATTACTCCCGGAGCACGCGTTGGTGGCGACCCATTCGGGAGACTTTATATGCTGCATAAGCTGGAGAATACGAGTTATTCCTCGGGCATGGCTTCCTTGATTGGTGACTTCGCTCTTACTCCCCTGGTTGTCGTCTCGTTTTTGATGGCGGGCTTGTTTCTGCAATTTTGGAAAGGGTCACTCCAGTTAAGCTTGCTTCTTATAGCAGCATGGCTTTTGGCCTCTCTCGGAACAGTCTTTATTCCCCGCATCTTCTTCAAGAAAAGAATCGCGGTCAAGGGTATAAGCAACATCGCAAGGCGTGTTCTCGGTTGGTTTGGAAGGCACAAGGATGTTCAAGCGACACTGGAAGGAATTGAGGCCTTCTATTCAAGTACCTACACCATAATGGACAAATGGCAAAAGGTATTGTTGATAGGCAGTTGGACATTACTAACTGGCGGCCTTGACATTTTTCGATTCTACGCGATATTTCTAGCCTTGGGCTATCATCCTACACTTCCCACGCTTCTGGTTGCCTCCTCACTTCCGATTATCGTTGGTCTTATTCCATTGTTACCCGGAGGCTTGGTTCTTGTTGAAGGGTCATTGATTTCGATTATGGTTCTCTTCGGTGTTCCTCCGAATGTGGCAATGGCGGCAACAGTGATCGACCGAGGAATCATGTTTGTTATGAGCAGTATAGTAGGCGCTGGAGCCTTTTCCTATCTGGGAGTCAAAATGGCAGCGAAGTCCCAAGTCCAATACCAAACGAAGTCCTAAGCTTGGTCCAAACACTATCCGGCGCTGTTATTTGCCTGGACAATCTTCAGTGCACTTGATTCAACGACGACGTAATTTGGTTCTCTAGTAGATATACACACCTGTCTATGAGCAATCTGACAAATAAACTGCATTCGCGCGGGCTGAAGATGTCAGAGACGGGAGGCTTTTCCTCTTTGCTTTTCTCGCTTATCCTCCTTGCTAAGGGAGGGTGATAAATGCCCTACTTTTCTGACGTATCTCAATCTGCCCTTTTGTTGCCTCGTTACACAGACTGACGAACTGTATGATGTATCGAATTATCATTGGACAATTCTGACTTTTGGTTAACCTTGCGCAGCCGTACAAAAGTCAAGTAAACGTGGCCGCTTATGGTACCATTTTCTGCGTAGCGATGTTATGATCTTGTAACGAAGGTTGCTGGAGACAAATTAAGTGTGGAGGCGCAGTCTCCATTTTCTGGTTTTTCTATGTATCATCTTACCTGCGTCTAGCTGCAGTGGGTTAGATGATGTCCAAGCGCGTCTGAACGAAGAGTTCTGCGTATCTATTGGACAGCGTGTGTCCGTCACAGGAGAGGATCTAGCGGTCAGCTTCGAAGAGGTGACAGAAGACAGCCGCTGTCCAGCTGATGTGACCTGTGTCTGGGCGGGCAGGGTCAGTTGTGTCGTTGAGCTTACGCATACGGGTCCCTCCTACCGTATGACATTGACCGAGCCCGGCTTGACGAGTGAATACACTGGAGAAGAATACGGAGAGTATGAGTTCGCCTTTCACGTGACCCCTTATCCTGAGCCTGGCAAAAAAATAGCTAACGATACCTACCGTTTGCATTTAATCATCAGCAAACTGCCCGAACCAACTCAGATAGTTGGTTCTATCATAGCGGAACCATTGGCTTTTGAAGGAAAGAATATCACAGTTATTGGCTACTACCGCGGCTGGGATTTATTGCACGAAGCTGATATGGGACCTCCTGTCACCCGCAGCGACTGGGTGATTAAGGACTCGACCGGTGCAATCTATATCAGTGCTAATTCGGAGGCAAAGATTGCGGATGGACTAAGTCCTGCTTCGTTTCAGGATACGGGCATCATTCTAAAGGTCATGGGCATTGTTCAGGTTACCGAAGATAGACAGGTCTATATAGAGGCGAAAAGCATCGAGCGCGTCTCCTAGACCAAAGGGGCTATTCCACTTGATAAGCCGTCGCCGTACTGCTCTCAGATGTCAGGCAACAAAACTCGGTTTTGTGCGACTTGGCTCCATCAAAACAAAATCACTGCGATTGCTCCTCACCACCCCAGCGTGTCTTGGACACCATAACTATTGATAATCCCTTCACTGGTGATACAATAGCATTCTGAGGCTCATGCGCATGAGAACAATTAGCAGCTTTTTGATTGCGGTAGCCTTGATTGCCGGGATGGTGGGCTGTACTCCCGGTCCTGTCCAGTATCATCTCATCGTCTCCACCACCGAAGGTGGTGAGGTACTCACACCCGACGATGGGACTCTTAGCTATGACGATGGAACAGTGGTGCCTCTTGTGGTATTCCCGCATACTGGCTACCGCTTTGTCAACTGGACTGGCGATGTGAGCACCGTTGCCGATGTCAATGCTGCTTCAACCACCATCACCATGAACGGTGACTACGAAATCACAGCTAACTTTGAAGAGACTCAGCCTATCGCGTTCGCCATAGCCGGGCCAATGGCTGACGTCCTAGGCGAACATCAGTGGTGGGGTGCTGAACTGGCACGCGATGAAATCAGCGCCGGCCTTGGTGTGAACGTGGGCGGCGTATATCATAAGATTGAATTAGTCCAGGTGGACACCAATGAAATCTCAGGGAGTCCTGACGAGGGCGTTACTGCCCTTCAGGCAGTCATAGGCGATGTGGACTTTGTTGTGGGCGGTCTCACGCCAGCGAATGTTGTGGTCTACCGAGAGGTAGCTATGGACGCGCAGAAGATTTTCCTGAACTGCGGTGCCTTCACAGATGCTCTGCAATTCAGTGTAGTCACCAATTATACCAAATACAGGTACTGGTTCAGTGCGAGTCACTATAACGGTATTTTCTTGGTCTGGAGTCTTTTCAAGATGACAAGAACGATTGGCACAGTCTTGAAGAATACACTGCTAAGCTATGGAGATGCCGTGGATGAAGACTATAGAGTGCCCGAAGACGGCAGGCTGAGAGTGGCCATAGTCATAGAGGACGCTCCATGGGCCGACCGACTGGCGTCGAGTGCTCCATATCTTCTACCAGGTTACGGCTTTGCTGTTGTCGGCACGTGTCGGCCGTCTCCCGAGGGTAGCAACATCTCCGCCGAGCTGAAAGACATAGCAGCCGCGAAGCCTCACATTATCTTCACCGCATTTCAGGGGGAGGTTGCCGTTGTCTATTCCACCGCCAAAGCCGACCTGGAAATACCGGCCATGACAATAGGCGTTAACATACCAGGGGAGGAGAAAGAGCACTGGGCAAATACTGGCGGGAAATGTAATGGCGAAATTCAGATAGATACCTGGGGAGAGGGCTTGCAGAACACTGGCAAGACGACAGGTTTCTTTAACGCCTTCACGGCCGAGACCGGAGAATATCCACTCTATCCCGCGGCTACCTACGATGCCATCTATCAGCTGAAGGAGGCTATCGAAGCGGTATCGGCCGCCCACCATTGGGATGGCATAGCGGATGTAGTAGACCCAGACAACATCGATGCCCTTATTCAATATCTCGAGACCTCCCGCTATACAGGCACGGCTTGCACGACTGCCTATTATCCCATGCCGGAGACCAACATAGGAGATGGAACATATGCACTCTCCGAGGCACAGGTACGCGCCTTGTATCCTACTTTGGGGACCTATAATGAAGTCCACTGGAGATGTGCAGCTACAGCTATACCCGGACCGCACATTGCTCACGACATAGTCTACGGTCCTGGTTATGTGACTGGCATTGGCTCCCAGTGGCAAGATGGCCATAAGGTGGGTGTTTGGCCAATGGACCTCGGAGACGACTACGACGCGGCTCTGACCGACCAGTACGGCTGCTGGAACTTTGAGTACCCGGGCACGGTGGATGTGATGATACCGATAGAAGGGTTCCTTGCGTCGTGATTGGAATAGGCAACCATAGCAAAGGCGGACGTTCCCGCCTCCATAGTCATCTCACCAATTATGGCTACCATCACTACCGATAAGCACCTCGCCTGCAACGTTGTGGTCACGAGCACCATAGCCGGCGATGATAATATGCCCGACAAAGCACTCATAGCGAGCCTATTGGTGCTGGTTTCAGTAGGAGTCGCCGTATGGGCGACAAGGCGGCGGGGTAGAGGCTCGGGGTACACTGAGGATGAAGTTGGGCAATAAATTGAAATGTTACTGAGTTGCACATTAAGCCACTTTGTGATCTTGGCGAAATCAGTAAGATTCGATACAATGACTGCTTAGCTTTAGAGTGAATCATGCAGGTAACTCAGATAATCAGACAAAAGGTGTTGATTCGGAATCTTATATTGGCGACTGGCATATTTTTTGTCAGTCTTGTATTAGGTGCGCTTATTGGTCAGAATACCGTTGAGGAGCTTATGAGACAGCTCGGCGCTGTACTAGAGCCCCTGGCATCGACGGGCAACCTGTCTATCCTATTGGTCTTAATAATATTCCTCAACAACGCAATCAAGGCTCTCGGGCTAGTTTTCTTAGGTATCCTACTGGGACTACCACCTCTACTTTTTATAGGCGTAAACGGCTTTATCCTTGGAGGCCTGGGCTCCGCGCTTGAATCAGTCAAGGGATGGGGATATGTTATGGCTAGCTTTGTACCGCATGGTGTGATCGAGATTCCAGTGATCTTGCTGGCTGCCGCTTTGGGACTCACGGTAGGTATGGAATCGCTTAAGTGGCTAGTACGAAGAGAGAGCCGAGTCAAACTACAGTTGTCAGATTGCCTCAGAGTTTACTTGAGGTGGATTCTTCCTGGGCTTGCCGTTGCAGCCATCATAGAGGTCTCTGTTACCCCCTTGCTAATCGGGCTGGTTAATGCTAGTTAGCTTGGCTTCTGTAAATATCGCCGCAGACAAATGTGAACAGGCTTGAGGACATTCTTCCAGTCTGCTGGGGGTTCTCAATTGAGATTCAGGCACTCAAATACTACTGAGATGGCTTCCTTTGACGCTCGAGAGGCTTGGCCGCTGCACGATTTAGCATCTTGTTAAATTAACTGGCAGTAGAAGTTGCCTTACATATTATCATGATGATTGCTATCATAATACCCATTAACACAGAATACTTATGTTGGCATTGGAGAGTGACTTGATATTAAGGAATATCGCAGATTTCACACCTGAAGGCACAGAGTCTGGAGTCGGGCTTGTCTTAAAGAATGAAAATGGGCTTTTTCTCTTTTTTCTGGCAGGCACCTGCCATCTAGGTGTCTGTCCTCCAGGTGAGATTTTTTACGCGGGCATCGGCGGTCACCGGGAAGAAGGTGAGGACTGGCTAACATGTGCGCATCGGGAAGCGAAAGAGGAGATCGGAACGGATATCGATATTCTGCCTTCTTCAGTTACCTGGTATGTTCCTCAAAACGGCTTGATTGAACAGGTAGAATTAAGTGATAGACCTCGCCCGTTCGCACTCCATGATATGATTCATCCACTTGGTGCGCCGCGGGCCGGAGAGCTCTACCATATCGTGACATACAAAGCACGTCTGTGTGGCATGCCCAAGGATTTGCCGCCAGAAGAGTTGCAGGGGATTATCGGACTTACCGTCGAGCAAGTGATACATAGCTTGGAGCGAAGCCCTACACTAGCCGAACTACTGGATGAGGGGGCAGTGCTATTCTTAGGGGGAGAACATATAGACAGGCAGGTACGGCTGTATCCTTTAGGCACAGCAAGGGCTTTGGCTTGCATTCTCCGCTACGTTAACACAGTTTAGTAACGCTTGACGGTACAATAAGACCAGAAGCATAGCCTGTCGGCTGCTGACCAGGCCCTGCACATTAGTCCAGATTGTGCAGCTGCAACAACAATCACTTGTATTGTTGCCTACGGCCTAACAATCTGACAATTTGTCAGACCTGAGCCCAAATATTCATAGGCGAAGAACACTATGCTATAATTGTGGGATAACGGACTCAAGAACTGGAAGACTCTAGACATTGCGAATGCGCGAAGGAGAGAAATGCGTTTTAAATGTGTTACCTGTGGAATTGAATTCGCTACTATAGAGCAGCTAGCTAGCCACAAGAAACAGCATCAGGCTGGTCCAAGAAGCTCCTCAGGAGTAATTTGCTTGGGCTGTGGCAAAGGTATCCCTTTGGAGCCATCTAAAGCTAACTACAGTGGGCCACTTACCTGCCCCAACTGTGGCCGGACAATGACCGTTGTCATAGAAAATGGTGAAGTAGCCGTAGCTCGCCTTGGCTAGAAACAGTTGGTAGCCCAAAAAACTCAGACCTTCACTCATAGCTAATAACATGTTTTTGATGGCACTAATGAGTGCAGCGCATCAGTGCCACCCCTATGCTGACTGACAGAACAGTTACGATCGAACCTGTCCGGAGGGGATTCCGCATAATATTACGTAATGACCTGTAAACTGTACCCATACACGAAGAACCTCCTTCTTCTCTATTCGCTGTCGCCTAAGACGGGGACTCTTCCAGCGTGGCATTAGCCACTTGCTGCACATTCCCACGGTAATAGACTATCTCCACCTGATCACCGATTTGATTAGAACTTATGGCTGTGGTCAGTTCCGCGGCAGTGCTGATGTCTTCATCGTCTATCTTAACGATAACATCACCCGCTCTTAATCCAGCCTTGCTTGCTGGGCTACCACTGCTTACACTGGTAATGAGCGCTCCCGCGTCGACCGAGAGGTTGTAGTACTGCTGAATAGTTGGGGTGACGGTGGTCACTGATACTCCAAGCCAGGGGCGAACCACTTTGCCTTGGGTTATCAGGCTCTGCACTACAGGGATAGCAGTATCAGTGCTTATGGCGAAGCCAATATTCTCGGCGTTGCTGGCGATAGCCACATTGATGCCGATCACCTGCCCTGCTGCGTCCAGTAGCGGTCCACCGCTATTTCCTGCGTTAATAGCCGCATCAGTCTGAATAATGTCACTGAGCACCACACCGGTGTTCTCTTGAATAGAGCGTCCCAGATTACTAACCACGCCGGTAGTCCAGGTAGGACCTCCAGGCAAAGCCAGAGCATTGCCCACAGCTACCACCGGGTCAAGGACGCTAAGCTGCTCTAGAGAGTTGCTCAGGAAATGCAGGTAGGCCAGATTGCTGGCGTCGATTTTCACTACTGCCAGATCGGTCTGCGCGTCTGAACCCACCACAGTTGCCTCAAAAGCATTGCCGTCGCTAAGAGTTACGGTCACTTTTTGAGCACCTTCTACTACATGGTTATTCGTCACAATGTAGCCGTCCGAGCTGATTATTATCCCGCTTCCCGCTCCTGTTTGAGGGACTGCCTGCCAGAACCAGTTGTAGCTCACTGATTCAGTAACAATAGAAACCACGGCAGGAGCCACTTCTGCTACTAATTCCTGGGTGCTAAGCTGCGGCCCAATTACCTCGTCAATATACAGATACCCTGAGGCCGAACTGGGGGAGTTAGCTAGCGTGCAGGCAACAACCAGGCTGATACTAAAAAGCAAAAGAACACCTATTACAATGTACTTTAGCTTATTCATTTTCTACACCTCCCATTATGAAAGCATAGTCCGACTGCTTATTGACCCTTTCTCTTAGTTGAGTGCTACTCCTTCTATTATTTCCTATTCTCACTCTTTTCCTTCATTTAGGTTTGAAGTCTATTGTTCTGGGCCCGAGTCTTAACTGCTACAAACGAGAGGGGGGAAGACCACCCCCTCTCCCCAAACAGGTTCTGCCCCGACGGCTTATTAATTGCCTGCTTCATCGGAAGCATCAGAGACACACCTCCCTATATAGTAATCACTTTACAAAATATATCCCCTTATATAAAATCCAGATAGTCTTAGAGGCCTCCATTTGGAGGCCTCTAACACCATAGTAGAAAGGAGGGGAGACAAGAAAGAGGTTGAGGTTGTCATATATTTACTTCTCCAAACCGCCCAGTTTGTCTTAAGTTGCCAGAATAGGTCTTTTCGCCAGCTCAACGGGGACCATCCCAAGTCTGAAAACCGCCACGCCACATCATGCCACACCCAGGACCGGGTCCGCCAAGCCCTGGTAATGGTACTCCGATGTCGGGCCGAGACTGCCACCATTCCAAATACTGATCGGCTTCTTCCTCAGTCATCTTGCCATCCTCCACGAGGTTCTGCAGCCGGCTTTCTAGAGCCTCATCCCGTAGTTCGCCTTGAGCCTGGTCCAGAGCATCCTTTAGTTGCCCTGAGTCGATGGCCACACCTGTGTTCTCTTGATAGATGGCACACGCTCTGTCCAGAAGCGCCTGGTATCGGTCGGAAGGCTGGCTCTGGTTCTCAGCATTGCTTGAGCTATCATCCGCGGCAGCAATCATTCCTCCAGCTATGCCTCCGATCAGCAGAATGGAGACCACCACGCCTGGAATGAACCACTTACGTTTGCGCATTGGCACATCAGCTCCTTTCTTTCCTTTTCTACTGTCGTGAATGTATTTCCTCCTCGGATGCTATATCGGTCTCCTTTACCTGATATATACGTGTCATATCCTTTTCCAGTTTATCTCCATGGGTACAAATCAAGCTTATCACAACAACATGAACCCAACATGAATTGGAGGTGAACAGCAGAAAAAACATACAATTGAGGATTTCATCTCCTGTTCATCTTGGTGTAATATGATGTGTTTAGGGAGTTCGTCATGCGAATTTTGGTTATTGATGATGACCGGCGGCTCTGTGCTGTTATCAAGCGGGGGCTTCTAGAAGAAGGCTACGCTGTGGACCTAGCCTACGACGGAGAGGAAGGAGAATACCTTGCCGAGGTCAATCCGTATGACCTCATCATTCTGGATATCATGCTGCCCAATAAGGATGGCATCGAAGTTTGCCGTGAACTTCGCGCCAAGAAAATTAATACCCCCATCCTGATGTTGACGGCTAAAGACACTGTAGAGGACCGGGTCAGAGGGCTAGATACGGGAGCCGATGATTATCTGGTTAAGCCTTTTGCTTTTAATGAGCTCCTGGCCCGGGTTCGGGCGCTCTTGCGACGAGAGGGAATGCCAAAATCGCCGGAGCTTCGGGTAGCGGACTTAACTTTGAACACTCTTACCCGCCAGATCTGGCGAGGACAAAGACCTATTGAATTGACTACCAAGGAATACGTCATTCTGGAGTACTTCATGCGCCACCCCAACGTGGTAGTTACGCGGACGATGATCGAAGAACATGCCTGGGATTACGACTTCGATAGCCTGTCCAATCTGGTAGATGTCTACATCCGTAGATTGCGGCGTAAGATTGACAACGAGGGGGAGGAGAGCCTGATTCAGACGGTGAGAGGAGCCGGCTATCGGCTGAAAGCACTATGAGCTTCATTCACAGTATCAAATTCCGATTTACTATTTGGTACCTATTGGTGCTGGCAGTTCTGCTGACTGCACTTAGTGCCGGGGTATATTTCTATCTCTCGCGAAGCCTCTATCGAAGCCTGGATGATTCACTGGAACTACGTTCAAAGCAGATATGTACTGTCCCGCCTATTCTGGAAAGCATCTGGCAAGGAGAATTCCAAGAGGAACTGGGGGAAATCGTCACGTTGTATTTCTACACTGGTAACCAATTGGTGGAGGTGTCTCCCCCAGGGATAAGTATTTCCTTGAGTCACGAATTCATTTACCAAGCCATTAACGGCAGGAGTTCATTCACCACTATCGAGGCAGCCGAAGACCAAGGGTTGCGTCTCCTAGCTGTCCCCATACACCTTGGCATTCCGGGACTGCCACTTAGTACCCAGCCAGGTGCACTGATTATTGGTCGCTCGACAAAACAGATAGACCAAGCACTGCATGGATTGGTGCGCACCCTTGTCATCGCTGTCCCGCTGGCCCTGGCATTAGCCGCTGGAGGTGGTATATTCCTAGCCCGCCGGGCGCTCAAACCGGTGGACAAGATTGCCCACACAGCGGAGGAAATCGAGGAAACTGACTTAAGTCGAAGGATTAATGTGAATACCAAAGACGAATTGGGGAGGCTGGCAGCAACGTTGAATGCAATGATTGGACGATTGGAAAAAGCGTTCCAGCGCCAGAAGCAATTCACCAGCGATGCCTCTCACGAGTTGCGTACTCCCCTGGCGGTAATTGAAGCTGAATCCACTCTGGCGCTCCAGAAGGAAAGACCGCCAAGCGATTACAGGCAATCTCTGGAGACTATTTCTCAGGAATCAAGACAGATGTCCTCCCTTATTGACCAATTGCTTACCCTAGCCCGTGCTGACGCTGGAAAGGAACAATGGAACTTTACGGAAGTAAATCTCGGCAAGCTCATCAGCAACCTGAGTACAGATATAGAGGTTCTCTGTCAGGAAAAAGGGCTCAGCTTTCAATTAGGTCAGGCGCAGGATCTGGTGGTGAAATGCGATGAAGCCAGGCTGAGAGAGCTGTTTATGAACCTTCTGGATAATGCCATCAGATATACCCCTAGTCCGGGGACTATTTCCGTTTCACTCCACCGCGAAGGGCAGATGGCCGTCGTGGCTATCACGGATACCGGGATTGGCATCCCGGCAGAAGACATACCTTTCATCTTCGAACGGTTCTATCGAGTTGATAAATCGCGCTCGCGCGTTGAGGGAGGCAGTGGTCTGGGTCTGGCAATATCCCGCCATATTGCTGAGGCTCACGAGGGGAAGATAGAAGTAGAAAGCCAGGTTGGGTCGGGAAGCACGTTCTCGGTGTGGCTCCTTCTGCAGTCTACCTAGCTCCCGTTTGTATCACAGCTATTCCTCCCACATCACCTGGAATCTATTCGCATCATACTGCCTTGTGCAGCGGCATACCCAAGCATTCAAATTCTACCTAATCCAGACTGGTAGCTACTCTTTTCTTCTTTTCAATCATGATAACAACGGCAGAACTTCATCCACCGACTCTCAGAGCTTATTTCGTTCCGGTTATAAGGGTCTCACTGTGTCGGGAAACACCACTGAACCCTGCTCGCCTTAGCAGGTCGCGGTACTCTGAGAAGGTGTAGACATGACTTTGCGGAGCAAATATAAAGAGTTGCAGGGCAGCCAGCAGGGCTTTTTGGCTTCTACAACTTCGGTTATCGCCGATATAAGTGCTGATGACGATCAAGCCATCCCTCTTCAAGGCTGAGTGGATACGATACAATATATCCAGCGCACGGTCAGCGTCAAAGTAGTACAAGATCTTGCCGAGCAACGCAACGTCGAAGCAATCGGTGCCGAAATCGGAAGTCAGGACGTCACCTGACTGAAACTCAACCTGTTTCGCCACACCCATCGCCTCTGCGACCTGACGAGTCACTTCAAGTACGTCAGTGAGGTCGAAAGCTGTAACCCGAGCACCGGGATCAGCTTGAGCCAGTACAAAGCTGTTTACGCCAGAGCCACACGCTATGTCGAGAACTCGCAATGAAGGCTTGTCTCGACGCGTCACCCCCAGTGTTCGCCACATCTGCCTGGCTTGCTTGGCCTCGAGAGGCCATGTGTACAAGGCACGCGAGATATCACTCCTCCAGAGACTACCAGAGCCAGACTGTGAAGCATCGATGCCGACTACCCTGCCTGTTCTTATACCATCAGCCACTCGACTTCTAATGTCAAACGCCAGTTGCGTACGCAGACACCACTCGCCATAGTAGGTTGGCTTGTTCCGGACAAGGAAAACGTCAGATACGGGCGTTAGGAAGTAGTCACCCTTACGCTTCCGAAGCAGCTTCAGTGAGCAGAGTGCGTCCAGCAGGATTCGCATTCCCCGTTCATCACATCTTGCTTCTGCGGCGATGGCACCTCGGGAACGATTGCCGTTGGCTATAACTGTGAATACACCTAGCTCCAAAGCAGCGTGAAGTGCCGTGGCTTTCCAGACCCCATATTCCAGGTCATAGACAATATCAAGAGATGGGGACACAGACCTCTTCTTGCTCACGCAGACATTCCCGCCCTCAGATTGGCTGCCATCGCCATCCAGTTCCCTTCCGGACTACGTGTCCGAGTCCCGGAAATGGAAAGTGAAAACCAAGCATCAAAGCCTTTTCACTCGCAGCCTTATCCAACAAGAAACACCTTGTTTTTGTGATTTGCTCATGCGCCACTTCGTGAGCCGCATGCCATTCAGGATGCTCAATATGAAGAGGGTGGAGAAATGCGTCGGATATACAAAGCAGTTGTCTTAGGTTTGAACAGACGGACACAGCCATATGACCGGGTGTGTGCCCTGGTGCCGGAACTGCGCCGACGCCAGGCACAATTTCCACTTCACGGTCAAGTAAATCCATTTGATGTTGTATAGGGAGCAAGTTCTTCCGTATGAATGTAAAATCCTCATCTTTGTAGACAGTCTCAGGTTGTTCTGAAGTCCAGAAAGCCCACTCTTCTTTCCAAATGATGTAGCGAGCTTTAGGAAAAGCCGGCTTGCCCTCAGTATCGGTGTTCCCACCGATGTGGTCATCATGAGCGTGGGTAAGGATGACTGTGTCTATGTCATTAGCCTCAATTCCCACAGCGTGTAGGTTGCGGACAAGTTTCCCCGTGTTTGGGGTAAGGCCGTCCGCACCCGTATCCACTAGCACCTTATGCCTGCCCGTGTTGACCATCACGCAGGTAAATGGGCTCACAAATGCCACCCACCGCGCTGCCTCTATCCCGTGTGCATCGAGACTCTTCTTGAGCATCTTGTTCGGCGCGTTGGCGAAAAGAAAATCAGCTGGCGGTGGGATCAGGGGGCGGCTCATACGTAAAAGTGCCATCGTTGATGGCGAAGCATTCAAAATCACCCACCTCGAAACGATAGACCTCAGCGTTCACAGCGATGCTCCCTTTGCGCGGCGTGCGTAGAAATCGGAGCCTTAGGCGACCCTATTCCATATACTTGCAGAAAACGTTGCTGGTACGACCAGTTTATGAAAGGCTGCGTTGATCTTCTTCATCCCTTCGTCTGAGAAGATTCGCTTATCGACCTCTTCTAGTTGCCCCAGGTTTTCATACTCCCACATCTCCACATACATGCCAGCAGGTTGACCATAATCCTGCTTATAGAGTTTCCACGACTTTACACCTTTGAAAAGCTGTGGGTGAGCTTTCTTGAATTTGAGGAACTCATTGAGCAATGCTGCAAACTCGGGCGATTTCTCTGTGCGCACAACATACGTTTCCACCCTAATAATGCTCATGTACTAACCTCCTCTTCGTTTTGGTGCGCCAATCTTAGCACCGTCATTGAACACACACAAGCGATTACCTCTTCTGCCGCATCCAGACACGTAAGGCATAGAAGATCTTCAACCAATGTATCTTGTTGTGCCTTCGCATACTGTTGCACTTTGTAACACAGTGTATACTTCGCACAAATATGTTTGCTATAATACTAAAAAGAAATATTATGTATAAAGTCGCTGACTAAATGAATGGCAGCGAACACACTGAGCACACAAAAGCTAACGTCTATGTCTAAACGTCTGAGCGTCAATAATGTCCCGGCTATAGTGGGTATCGTCGGACCCGTTGTGGTCATTGTCGGGGACCTCGCAGCGTCTTTATCTATTCCCGGCTACAGCCTGGTCCGCGATTCAGTCAGCAGCCTGGCGTTGACCTCCGCAGGCTGGCTGCAATCGATTTGCCTTCTGGCTATGGGCTTGCTGCTGGAAATCTTTGTGGCCGGGCTCTTCTTCAACATTCGTAAGGCACGGGGTTTCTATGCCGGCATTGTGCTCCTCGCTCTCTGCGGATTCGTGCTGATGTTGATTGCCACTTTTCACATGGACCACCCTGGAGCTCCGCCTATTGATGGAACAATCCACACGATAGCATCTTATGGTCTTGGCCTGCTGTTCCCCGTCGCTATTCTGTCGCTGGCACCCAGCTTCAAGAGCACTCCGAACTGGAAGAACATCTTTGTCTATACCCTTGTAGCTGGTGTTCTAGCACTGGCTCTGATATTAGGGGCATTGCTTGCCGAGCAACAAGGCTGGTTTGGTTTGTATGAGCGAATTATAATACTCAACGCGTTGGTCTGGGTGGAGGTAGTAGCAGTCCATTTTCTACGCCTTCTACTGAGGCAGGAGTCGAAGCCTCAATCCTGACAAAGTGACGCAAATGGAGGAAGATTATGAATAAAAGTCGTTCAGTGTTAATCTTGTCAATTCTAAACTTGCTGGGCTTCCTTGGTACCGTTGTCGTTAATGCGCTGGCCAATATCCTCCCCATAAACAACATAACGACCGGTGCATTATCTGACCTGTATCCAAACTTGTTCGTGCCGGCGGGGCTGACTTTTGCAATCTGGGGACTGATCTATGTATTGCTTGGGATCTTCGTCATATATCCATTAATACCCCGGGTTAGAAGAGACCCCCAGAAGGTCGAGTTTGTACAGAGAATTGGGCCGCTGTTCTTCCTTTCCTGCCTCGCCAACATCGGCTGGATATTTGCCTGGCATTACCAGATTCTCCCTCTATCGCTGATCTTCATGCTGATATTGCTCGGATGTCTTCTGGTCATCTACTTGAGGCTAAATGTTGGTAAATCAGAGACGACGAGGGCTGAAAAGTATTTCGTACATGTTCCCTTCAGTGTCTACGTCGGCTGGATTACCATAGCCACAATTGCCAACGTCACCGCTCTATTGGTGAATATCAACTGGAACACATGGGGTCTTGGTGAGCAATTTTGGGCAGTAGCCGTTATTGTCGTTGGTATTGCTATTGCACTATCCGCACTGTTCACCCGAAAAGACATCTATTACTCCCTTGTGGTTGATTGGGCACTGCTAGGGATACTGCTAAAACGACTATCAGTTACAACGGGGCCCGACCAGAGTGTAGTAGTCGTCACGATTGTTGGCCTGGTGCTTGTTAGCGGGGGAATTATAGCTCAACTGATAAGAAGAAAGGTGTACTAGCCGAAATAGCGGTATATCTTATCTTGCTAACGCTGGCGGCCATCGCAACTGAAAAGTAGCATTAGAGCGAATTGTTGCTTCAATCTCTCAGTTCCCTATTTGCACTTCGAAACAGCTTGCTTACAACATCGAACGTCAAAGCAGAGATTGTTGCTATCGAAGTGATATAATCATTTGTAGCTTCGCCAGACGGCACGACAAATCAATGATACTTGAAGGAAAACGAGGCCTTTTACTCGCTACGTTAGTAGAAAATCCCGAGACAGTTATCTCAATTCACGTACTGACACGAGGTGACTGTAATGTCTACATGTCTGGCGATCAACGTCCTGGGTCAGTGGCCGTTCTCCAACCGAAAGAGCTGCCATCAGAACCGATTGGTTTTGGTTCGGACGCCAATGCTTTGTGGCAAGAGCTCACTCACGTGAAAGGCTGGCAATGCATTCTGGTAGACAAGGATGTTTCGCTTCCGCTTGGAGAAATCATCTCGAGCCAATCGAAAACACCAGTCAGTTTCCTGGATGATATTTATCACGTCCCATGGGGGCAAGTCTTGCCTTTCGAGAATCAATCGGTTCGCCAATTGATGCTTGAGGATCTCACGCTACTGGAGACCGTGCCTCATAAGGCACAGCCGATCGGATTCTGGGGAGATCTCCGAACATCACTGGCAAAAGGACTGGTAGCGGGTGCGATTGTCGAAGGCAAGGTCGTGGCCACTTCCTTTGTCGCTGCTCGTGGACAGCGATATGTCGATATCGGCGTCTATGTTCTGGAGAATCATAGACGGCGTGGTTTAGCCACAGCTGCTGCTTCGCTTGTTGCACGATCAGCTCAAAGTGACGGGCTAATTCCGGTTTGGGGCTGTGGTTCGCATAACCTTCCTTCGCTGAAACTCGCCCGGAAGCTAGGATTTATCGAGGTTTCGAAGCGAACATATGTGATCATAGAAAAGTATCTTGCAGACGTCTTGAGCCGAACATATCCTGTGCACAATGAGAGAGAGGGTAAAGCCATTGACTGAAGCAATTCACTCAGGCTCAGGCTGTATGATAATATAGTATAATATACTACGCTACGAAATGATTATCGCTGTCATCGGGAATTCCTCCTGCTCCCCAGAAGAAGCTAAGCTCGCAGAAACCGCGGGTGAATTGTTAGCCCAGCAAGGTGTCACTGTAATATGCGGTGGCTTGGGTGGTGTGATGGAAGCTGCTTGTCGCGGGGCTAAGTCCAAAGGCGGCTTGACCGTGGGCATTCTGCCCGGACAAGATTCAAGCGCGGCAAACCCGTGGGTAGACATTCCCGTGGTTACTGGAATAGGTGAGGCCAGAAATGTCACGGTGGTGAAGTCAGCCCAGGTAGTAATTGCCATCGGCGGAAGCTATGGAACGCTGAGCGAAATCGCCTATGCTTTGAAAAGTAATATCCCTGTCATCGGCTTGAATACCTGGTCGTTGTCACGCGACGGGCGAGAGGATGATTCCATAATCAGGGTTCAGAGTGCTACTGAGGCGGTAGACAAAGCAATTTCTTTGGCCAAGAGGCGCAAAAGTCATGAGATTGCTTCGCTACGCTCGCAATGACGGACAGGAAAATGGCGAGTATCAAAAGCGTAAAGGCTCGAGAGATTCTCGATTCGCGCGGTAATCCTACCATAGAGGTAGAGGTGGCATTGGCTGACGGCAGCACAGGCGTTGCCGCTGCCCCCTCAGGGGCAAGCACCGGCAAATATGAGGCCGTGGAACTTCGAGATGGCGACAAAAGCAGATACAGGGGACTCGGCGTTCTAAAAGCCATAGAACACGTCAATACTGAAATTGCCTCAGCAATAACAGGCATGTCGGCCTTAAAACAGGCGGCTATCGACCGCCGACTGATTGAACTTGATGGCACTGCTAATAAAGCCCGACTGGGGGCTAATGCCATACTAGCAACATCTCTTGCCGTAGCCAAAGCTGCAGCCAGCTTCCGGCGTGTTCCTTTATACCGTTATTTAGGAGGGGCAAAAGCTAAACAATTGCCTGTTCCGATGTTAAATATTCTCAATGGTGGTAAGCACGCCTCGAACTCTGTCGATTTTCAAGAGTTCATGATAGTGCCACTAGGCGCCGCCAACTTCCACAAAGCCATGCAAATGAGCAGTGAAATATATCATTCCCTGCGCAAAGTGCTTGAAGATAAGAGATTAAGCACCAATGTGGGAGATGAAGGTGGCTTTGCTCCCCAGCTCCCCGCTAATAAAGATGCGCTGGAACTGATACTGGCAGCCATTGACAGTGCCGGCTACAAAGCTGGTCAGGACCTATTTGTCGCCCTGGATCCAGCCGCCAGCACCTTTTACCAAGACGGGAAATATGCCCTCTCGCGAGAAGGTGTTACTCTCAGTTCCACGGAAATGATTGACTACTACGTCAAATTAGTCTCGGATTACCCTGTCATCAGCATCGAGGATGGCCTCGCTGAGGATGATTGGGCAAACTGGTCGTTGCTCACTGCTCGACTGGGAAAGAAGATTCAAATTGTCGGCGACGACCTTTATGCCACCAACATGAAACGCCTGGAAAAAGGCATTGCCCAAGAGGCCTCCAACTCAATCCTTATTAAGCTAAATCAGATAGGCACGCTCAGTGAAACCCTGGCTGTTATCAGCAGAGCTCAGCAGGCGGGCTGGACAACCATTATCAGCCACAGGTCCGGTGAGACCGAGGATACTACTATTGCCGACCTGGCAGCAGCCAGCAATTCCAAATTCATCAAATCTGGTGCCCCTTGCCGCAGCGAAAGACTGGCTAAATACAATCGTCTCCTCAGGATAGAGGAGGAATTAGCAAAGGCTGCACATTACGGTAGCAAAAGAGTATTATATAATCTAAAGAGGATGAAATAATGCGGGTATTGAACGGTGTTCACCAAATAAAGAGTCCTGGTCCTGGAAGTGGATCATGGTCCACCAACGTTTATGTAATTGAAGGCGGTGATGGCCATATCGTGGTTGACAGCGGTTGGGACAGCCAGGAATCCCTCTGGGCTCTCCAAGAAGGGATGAAAGGAGCAAACCTCAAACTCAGAGACATCAAGAAAGTGGTTATCACCCATATCCATCCGGACCATTACGGGTTGTCAAGCAAGATAAAACAAATCTGCGGGGCCCAGGTAGCAATTCACAGGATTGACGCGGGTTTCATCTCTCTCAGGTATAAAGATTTTGCGGACCTGCTTCAAAAGATTGAAGAGCTGCTCCGTCGGAACGGTGTTCCTCAGGACGAATTGCCTCAGTTGAAAGAGGCCTCGTTATGGATGAATAAATATGTTACCCCGGATTCACCTGACATTATGCTGGAGGATGGCGACGTAATTTCCAATGATTCTTTTGAGTTTGAGGTGCTATGGACGCCGGGACACTCGCCAGGTCACATCTGCCTTTATGAAAAAGACAGGAAATTCATTATCACTGGCGACCACGTTTTATATGAGACCACTCCCCATATCGGCTTCAATCCTCTTTCCGGTGAGAATCCCCTGGGCGACTACGTCTCTTCCCTCAAAAAACTGGAGTCCCTCAAGGTTCATTTTATTCTGCCGGGTCACGGGCCGGTGTTCAATGCTTTAGGGCTGAGAATAGCCAAGATACTTCAGCATCACGAGGACAGGAAGAGAGCCATCATGAAGTCTCTGCGCACGGGCTTGCAGACAGCCTACGCAATAGCTCAGCAAATCCCCTGGATGGCGAACGGAGGAAATATTGCTTTTCGAGATCTGCCAGACTGGGACAAGCGAATGGCCGTTACCGAGACCATTGCTCATCTCAAGCTCTTGATAGAGGAAGGAAGCGTAAGCAATGTTGATATGGATGGTGCCTCCTTATACATCGCTAAAGACTGACTTTGTCTGCCCTCTCCCTCGAAGGGACAGAAATAAGTTGAGGGTGCAAATTAACTAGGAAGGAGGAGATAGGAAATGGCAACAAAAGTAGGAATCAACGGCTTCGGGCGTATTGGCAGGTTAGCCCTCAAGGCGATTATCCAGCGCTGTGGCGGTAAGGCAGAGGTGACAGCGGTGAATGACCTTACCGATGCCAAAACCAATGCCCATCTTTTCAAGTACGATAGCAATTATGGCATCTATCCCGGCAAGGTGGAAGCTAAAGACGATGGCATCGTAGTTGATGGGAGGAAAATAGAGGTCTTGGCTGAGCGGGAGCCGGCGAAAATCCCCTGGAGAGACTACGGGGTGGAGATTGTGATTGAATCTACAGGGCTTTTCACCCACGCGAGCAAGGCTGCCGCCCATCTTCAAGGCGGTGCCAAGAAAGTGATTATTTCAGCACCGGCTCAGGAAGAGGACATATCTATTGTCCTCGGCGTCAATGAAGAGAAATATGACCCGGCAAAGCACCGCATCCTATCCAATGGCTCCTGCACCACTAATTGCATTGCTCCAGTAGTTAAAGTCCTTCACCAAAACCTTGGCATCGTTCATGGATTGATGACCACCGTTCACGCCTATACCAACGACCAAAAGATACTGGACG
>JAOUFZ010000087.1 GCA_029857995.1 Dehalococcoidia bacterium | reverse complement strand
CGTCCAAATAGGCTCGACCCAAAAAGGTGTAGTGAGGAAAGTAGTAACAGAGACAGGCAGGGGCCATTCGGGTTGGCGTATACGGATGTAGGAGGTATGTCCCTGGGAATCGGGAGAAAGCATTCCTGATACCTCTTCATTGGTAATTCAGCTTCGGTTTGTGCCATTAAGTGTCGGCGTTCACAACTTCATACTGCTCGGCTATTATGTGCCCGCGTAGTGCATTCAATGTCGCATTAACTTGTTCTATTACCTAATTACACAACTTGACGTTTTGTGACTCTTTGACTCCATAGTATGCCTTGGACACAGCACAAAAACCATTGACACTTTCTTGGATAGTGGTACAATAGTATCTGAAGAGCAATGTCTGTAAAAGTAGTATCTATGAGGACAGAGTCTATAAGAGACGGATCTAAAAACTAATACCAAGGTGGGCAGTCAAGTGTGTCTGAGTGGGTTGCGACCGTCCCCGTGATACTTAACCGGGCAGTGCATACTTGTAAACGGGGCTCTTTTCCCCTGCCAGAACAAAATCTACCCTCTTCCTAGCAACATAGGTTCATCACTAGGCATACAGGAGGCAATCCCCTCTCTCTTTAAGAGAAAAGAATAAAAGCCTATGTCAATGGCAAAATATCCGCGGCAATTAGAGGAGGTATTCCATGCGTAAGAAATTATGGGCAATACTGGTTCTGACTACTCTAGTGGCCTCAACTTTAGTTGGCTGTGCTTCTTCTCCTTCTACGCTCACTATACTTTCAATAACCGAGGGAAATGTATCCGTAATGAAGGCAGGCGCTGCCAGTTGGACAGAGGCTGAGGTCGGGATGTCTCTGGAAGTCGGAGATAGTATAAAGACGGGCGATGATTCTAGCGCCGAAATCACTTTCTTTGATGGTAGCACTATCGAACTACAGGCTGGCACCGAGATAGAAATTGCTTCGCTCGATATTTCCACGGACACTGGCTCTACAACTATTACTCTTGAACAGACAATAGGGAATACCATAAGCCGTGTGACAAAGCTTCTTGACCCAGCATCTCGCTACGAAGTTGAAACGCCGACTGGTGTGGTAGCGGTCAGGGGTAGTGTTATGCAAGTTTATGTCATCGAGGATGGTACAACCCGGGCAACTAATCTGGAAGGGGATATATGGGCTGTTGCACAGGGTGTGGAACTGGAGGTCCCTGAAGGGAGGCAATCCATTATTAGACCTGGTCAGCCGCCTGAGCTCATAGTGGAGGTGACCGACTCTAATCTTGAGGCAGCGATAAGGGAAACCATCGACAAACCCACAGGAGACATCTACGCTTCAGACCTAGAAGGGCTAACCTCTCTTAATGCTACGGAGAAGAATATCACGGACCTTACTGGGCTCGAGCACGCTGCCAGTCTGATATATCTCGACCTTTGGAGAAACCAAATAAGCGATATCTCGGCTCTAGCCAACCTCACTAGCTTGATAGAGCTCCACCTTGAGACTAACCAGATAAGCGATATCTCGCCGCTGGCCAATCTCACTAATCTACAAGTGCTGTACCTTGATGCTAACCAGATAAGTGATATCTCGCCGCTGGCCAACCTCACCAGCCTGACAAGGCTCGACGCCGGGGCTAACCAGATAAGCGACTTCTCCCCTCTGGCCAACCTCAGTAACCTAGCATTTCTCTTCCTTGACTATAACGGGATAAGTGATATCTCAGCTGTGGCTAACCTCATCGGCCTGACAGACCTCTACCTTGGGAACAACCAGATAGACGATATCTCGGCGCTGGCCAGCCTCGGCAACCTGACAACACTCGGCCTTTGGCGTAACCAGATAAGCGATGTTTCGCCTCTGGCTGGCCTGACCACTTTGGCTCACTTGGAGCTTCGCAATAACCACGTGAGCGACATCTCACCTCTGACTGGCCTCACCAACCTCACGGACCTCGGTCTTTGGAATAACCCGGTGAGTGATATCTCGCCGCTAGCTAACCTCACCAACCTGATACGCCTCGACGTTGGAGCTACTCAGATAAGCGATATCGCCCCTGTGGCCAACCTCACCAACGTTACATACCTCAATCTGGGGAGTAACCAGATAGGCGACATCTCGCCTCTGGCCGACCTCACCAACTTGACAGAGCTCTGGCTTGACGGTAACCAGATCAGCGACATCTCTCCTCTGGTCACCCTCACCAACTTGACAGAGCTTCGGCTTCAGGATAACCAGATCAGCGATATCTCACCGCTGGTGGATAATGAAGGACTTTCAGAAGGGGATCAAGTCTATCTCAATGGGAATCCGCTGAGTTCTGATTCCATAAACATATACATACCTCAGCTTGAAGCGAGGGGTGTTGATGTCGATTACTAGGACTAGGGCAGTTGGGGCTGTGACCGTGCCACATTAAACACGGACCCTAAACGGCAAAAGTTCTGTGTTATTGCGACACCGCAATCCCGTTTGTGGAGATGGCACATGGTTGGTAGCTGATTCCACAAAACAGCGGAATGTTCAATCCTCCGACAAAGCCTCAAGCTATCCTCAAACTTCACTGAGTTAGTGAGTGGTATAATTAAGTACCGAAACACGCAGAATTGCGTGTAAGAGGACCCAGCTCGAGCATGTCTTCTATCGCCAGTTAGCTGGTCGTACGATTGGTATGTAATTAGGCAAACAGGAGGTTAAGATGCATGATGTGATTGCTAAGGTAATATCTCAGAAGGGGATTTGCGAGGCTCAATACAAGGTTGGTGATGAGTTTGTCGTGTCGGGAAAGACTCCCCCCAACCATTGTTCAGCGGCTTATTGCTCACTTTTCCCTTCTATCCGAGTCCTGCAATTCGGTGGCTCGTTCCCCTGGGAAAAGGAAAAAGACAAGGCTATTGTTGCCTGTCCTGACCCAGAAAATCCGGTGGTGTTTGAACTCAGGCGCACCTCGCCTTAGCAGGTAATCGCGAGTAGACTTAGACCAAGCTGTGAGTAAGTGAATATAGCCCAACCAACGGGTCTGAAAGGAGGAGAGAATGACAAAAAAGATCGAACGCATTCACTGGCCTGACGCCCCTGATGTCTGGATGCCCTATGCCCCTGCCATTAAAGTTACCGGGGGAACTCAAGTATTTCTCGCCGGGGTCACAGCCGCACCGGTATATCACAGCCATCCTCATATCCCCGAAGAGTTTGAATCCATGCCCACGGATATGGAAGGACAGGCACGGGAGACACTGGAAAATCTGAGGAAGGGGCTTGAATCAGTTGGCGCCACATTCGCCGATCTCGTGGTGGCAAATCGTTTCCTTACGGATCTTTCCCAGCAGGATATCCTGAACAAGGTATGGAACGAGGTTATGGGCGAGAATAAGCCAACAACAACTACTGTTCAGGTTATGCAGCTGGCAACGGATCCCCGCTGTCTTCTGGAAATTAACGCAATGGCTGTGATCGACTAATGGAGTGATCCCAGATGATGTTATTGCGACACCACAAATGGGATAATAATCCTCCCACATATAAGCGCACGTCGACATCCCGACGTCAACTCAATGTCACATTTGACGAAAAGTGACCAAACAATTCGTCATTTTGTGTAGTGAGGTAACAAAACAGGCCTGTGTTGCCTGAATTGAAGGATGTGGAAGAAATTGTTACCGAGATACCTTGACTTGTTGCAAATAGTAAAAGTTGTTACAATACAGAATTTCCCGAGCGAGTAAAGAACTAACGAAATAATAGAAGGAGATAAATATGCCGATAAAGTTCAGATTCAAAGATCTAGATAAGGGGGCGTGGCTCCTCCTGCGTCAAGTCCCCAACCTGGTTTCGAGGTGTGAGGACCTAGTATTTAGTAAGTACGGGCTCACTACGGAGCGACATGCAGTGCTTATGGCCATCAGACACATCGATGGTCCCGTAAGGCCAACCGACGTGGCCAGGTGGTTAGACCTTAGCGTGAACAGCGTCAGTATGATAATCGACCGCATGGTCAAAGCTGGTCTGGTCAAACGCGTAAGAGACAGAAAGGACCGCAGGACAGTATTTCTGACTATCACCAGCAAAGCGGAGAAGGCCTATGTAGTGGCAAGTGTAGCGGGCTGGGAGCTCATCCAGGAAATCCTAGCGCCACTATCGGATAAAGATAAACGTACCTTCATCAAGCTGCTGGAAACGCTAAGAGACAAGACGTATGATTATCTCGGTTCTGGAGAGGTTGCAGAGGAAGTGAAGAGAAGTGAGATGGAAAACATGGCCCAGCTCATGAAACAGGCGGCCAAGTACGAGTCGCTCTCCACTCTTGAAGCCAAACGTCAGGGTAGTAGAAAGAAGAAGACCATATGATGAGGGCAATCTGCCTCACTTATGTTAGCTGGCGTAGAGCAACTCGGCAGGGTCTGCAATAATCCCACCAGAACGAAACATACTCCCTATCTCAACTCGCTGGTAAAACACCTTAGCCATCGCGAAAGACTAACGACATTTTCATTAGTACACAATCGTCAGTATTATTGGCTAGCAGTACACGCACCTGAGACTTACCTGCAGTCCTTGCATATGACGACATGTGAGACTTTGCTCAGAGCCTCGTCTGCTTAAACCTGACAGGCAGACCTCGAACGACTATTCCGAGCCTTTTCTCCGAGAAAAGGGGATTGATACCTTAGCCGCCGCGACTGCTCTTGTTTCTACCTTGATAGCTATGTTACGCTTATTTGAAAAAGTGCCGACAAATCTACACGAACTATGAGATGCAATGTTAGAGAGGCAGTCAGCATGCAAATATGGCATCCTAACGAAACAACGAAACCCGCCTAGTGAGAAGAGAAAGGTAACATGATTATGATAAGGAGGTAGTGACCTAATGATAGATTGGTTATTGAGTGCCGTGGCCATAGCAGGCGGTATCGTTATCGTAATAATAATAATTATAACGTTCTTTGTTCTATCTGCGTTCACGTTATTGGCGGCGAAGATAGTTAAGGTTGAGAATGCCACGTTTGGGAAGGCTTTGGCAGCTACCTTTCTAGGCTCGCTCGCTGGCGCAGCCGTTTCATTCGTGCTTGGCCTCCTTTTCAGTCCCTTTCTTGTGGTAGGTGCTATTCTCAGCACAATCGGAGCATGGCTTATCGACTCACTTGTGGTGAAGGCGATCTTCGGGACCAGCTACGGCAAAGGTCTTCTCATAACGCTTTTGGCGTCAGTTCTCGCTGGTGTCGTGGCGGTCGTTCTTATACTAATTCTGCTCGGGGCCAGTTTTCTTAGCTGTGGCTTGTAGTGCAACGCAAAACTGTATCACTAGAGAGAAGCCATCTTCCTGGGCAACATTCCGTCAGAAAGTGCATCTGATGATAATCTTGCAGAATGGACTGGAGTTTCGTAAACTTACCCCAAGTTTGTAGTGATTCATGATTGGTTTCACGATTATCTAATGTTTGGAGGTGGGAGACAATGAGAGACCAGAAAAATCAAGCAGCAAAAGAGCCCAAGCGTGACGAGAAGCGCATTGAGGAAGAATCTGCGCAACTAGCCAGAGAACAGGCAAGACGACAAACTGATCTGGCTAGAGAGCAGGCGATTCAAAAAGAGCAAGCAGCAAAGGAGGCCGAGCGTAAAGAGAAACGCATCGAGGAAGAACCTGCGCAGCTAGCCAGAGAGCAGGCAAGACGACAAACTGATCTGGCTAGAGAGCAAGGGATTCAAAAAGAGCAAGCAGCAAAAGAGGCTAAGCGTAAAGAGAAACGCATTGAGGAAGAACCTGCGCAGCTAGCCAGAGAGCAGGCAAGACGACAAACTGATCTGGCTAGAGAGCAAGCAATTGCCGAAGATCAGGAAGCGAGAAGGCGAAAAGCCAAAAATCAACCACCAGAGTGAGTTAAATAGGTGTGAGTAATGGGCAAGCCCGTACATCGTTTGCAGTTGTGTCTCATTTACAGGTGTGGACGGTTGAAATTGTGCACAATTAGCCAATTTGTTATCCTATGGATTACAGAGTCG
Organism: Dehalococcoidia bacterium; assembly: GCA_029857995.1. Classification (GTDB taxonomy): domain Bacteria; phylum Chloroflexota; class Dehalococcoidia; order GIF9; family AB-539-J10; genus RBG-13-51-36. The sequence continues at coordinate 1,122 of JAOUFZ010000087.1, read as the reverse complement.
ACCGGTGGTCACCGCGTGGAACAAGTAAATCAACTTGCAGTTTATCTCAATACCTTCCCAAACCTGGCTAAGAGATGTGGTTAGCACGGAAGGTTTCGCTAGCCTGTCATCAAAAATCGCCTGCGGGAATACCTCTCGCAGTCCCAGAACAACGGTACCAAAGTTTGTGAAAGAGGACGCAGCTACTTTTGGCCCTAAGAACGAATAATTCATGTGGTGCTGAAGGATGTCTACACTAAAATCTGGTGATTTTCGTTCGTAGAGCCTGGCGAAACACTCAGCCTGAATAGACTGAGTTGTGGTTTTCTCATCAATCCTTCGCCAGATTGGGATGCCGCCCATGAGCAATGTCCTGGGCAAACTAAACTTGGTCTTTTGCTTTGTAGTCTCTACGTCAACGGAAGTCTCTATCCTCCCCACAAGAACCAGGAAAACATTGTTTTCTACTATCTTTCTCTCACGACCGGCAATGTCTCGGAACAGAACCTCTTTCCCTCTGAATTCTAGTGTTTGAGCCTTGAAGGTTTGTGGAAATTGACGAAGCTCAGAATCCCTACATGCAATTGCGACAAGACCCAGGTTCCGTAGATTGCGAATTATGGATTCTGCTGCTTCTATACTGTCGCAGTGGGCAATAACTTTAGGCAGCTGACCGGCCAGAAGAAGACGTGTCTGGGAAGCGCTCTTGTTAATGACATTTGCCACACTTCTTGCGAGGTTCGCATCAAGGTTGGTCGGAGGATCTACTGCAATATGTATTACCTCAGAGTCAGTCATAAGCATTTCCAATGTAGGTTAATAGCTTCTCCCGATAACGTACGTCCTTATTATAAACCTCTCATGGGCAACAATTCATCGTTTTGTGACCTAATAATCAAGTATGCGATGCTTTTAAGATTTGCTACCTTGTTCCAGTTCCAGGTTCCAACTTCTATGGCTCTATGCTTCTACTTAGAAAGTGTAGCTAAAAGAAAGCTAGCACTTGAAACTTAGAATCACCATAGAAGTACGTGGGTGGTAGAAGTGGTAGAAGTGGTAGAAGTGATAGAACTGGCAGAACTGATAGAAGTGATAGAAGCGGTAGAAGTGGCAGAAGTAATAGAAGTATCTATTCTGGGACAA